>JBAVOD010000577.1:0-11229 GCA_049691735.1 Bacteroidales bacterium | reverse complement strand
GCTCTTTGTCCTTAACGTATGGAGTGTTATCATAGACTGCCTTCGAATAAAGCCCCATAAGTTTTTCATCAGGTTTGTCAATCATGCTGAACGCACCCATGAAAAGTCCAGCGATGTACTGTACCTTAATTTTATGTTCCCTGCTTCCCGACCGGTAGATTACCTCATCGCCCCGCCTTGCAGGATTGGGTCCGTAGGGATTTGCCATCGAGGTCATTCCTTTTCCGTTTGTTACAAGGATCTTATCTCCGGCGACCCTGACGCAGGTTGGATACCACCCTGTTGGTATGAATCCCTCACTTTTGCTTTTGCCCGGAGCAGCGACGTTAAAGACAGCAAGGCAGTTGTTGTCCGCATTGGCAATATATAATGTCCTCTCATCGTCACTCAGCGCTACGCCATTTGTCGATGAGCCGGCCGGTGAGCCCGGATAAAGCGCCGCATTCAGAGTTTCGATAACCTTATTCTGAAATGTATCTATGACCGATACACTGTTGTCATTTGCATTGGCAACAAAAAGGTACCGGCCATTGCGTGTAAGGCACATATCATTCGGATTATCTCCGACAGCGATTTCTCCTGTGATCCTGTTCCGGTCCGTATCGAAAACGACTATCCTGTCGCATCCCCAGCAGGATGAATAGAGTGTTTTGCGGTCAGGCGACAGGACGCAGGTGTACCCTTCTCCGCCAAGCGGATGTTGTGAGATCACTTGTTTCGACCTGAGATCAACCACATAGAGAGAGTTATTTTCCTGTGTGACAGCATAGAGCCTGTTTTTTGACTCATCAAGAGCTATTCCGGCAACAGAAATCAACTCGGGCCATGGCTTTCCGAGGACAATAGTATCGGCATTGATCAGCTTCTTTTTCTGCACTGCATACCGGATGATTATATTGTCATTTCCACCCGAAGCATACAATGACTTCCCATCAGCTGAAAAAGCGAGCCCGAGCCACGATTTGCCGATAATTACAGTATCGGTTATCATACCCTTCTTAAGGTCAATAAGCTGGACGGACTGTGTGCTCTGCCCGTTATTTGTAACGGCAGCCAGTTTCCTGTCAGGCGATACCGCGATGTTAAGCGGGAAGTCGCCAAGGGTAATACTTCTGCCTGCAGGGGTAAGCTGCCATCCGTTCGGCAAAAGGATGCGGTTGGCTTCAATATCGTTCAGGGTCTGCCCCCCGCAATGAATGTCAATGATCAGCAAGAGCAGGAGAGCCTGCAGGCTGAGATATTTTTTCATGGTTGGTTCTATGTAATTTTGGGATCTGTTATCTCGTTTTCAGATTTTCGGGTGTGATTGTAATAAGATGACCCAGAGGTTTACCGTTCCTGTATGTTATAACCCTGAGAGTGACAGGTCCTCCTTCCGGAAGCACAACCGGCTTTGAATATTCAAGCGAATATTTATCAGGCATCGAATCATCGGTTGTAAAATAGATCTTAACATCGGATGCCTCTGTCGACATTTCAACTATCATTTTGCCGTTCTGCATTCGGGTTGAAATGATGGGATCATATATTGCCTTTGAATAGTTAATTTCTGCGACATCATTTCTTTCAAACTGTGATTCAACCCTCTGCACAAATCCGGGCCAGTCCTTCTTATCAGGGGGTGACCAGAAATCCTCTGCAAGCGCCCAGCCGCGGGGCCATGCCATATATTCCGCGTGACGCAGAGTAGCTATCTGTTCAGTCCAGAGATTACCCTGGCCTCCCAGTATATATTTCGGGTCGACACCTTCCGGAACCGGATTGAAGCTGTAGCATTTCTGCAGCCTCAGGCTCGCGTAGATGGGAGGTTCAATTGTAGGCTCACCCTGCTGGTAGTCAAGGTAGCAGAAGGTTGTCGGTGTCATTACAACATCATGGCCCAGTTTGGCAGCTTCAATACCGTTCCTGACGCCGCGCCAGCTCATAAGAGTCGCTTCAGGAGAAATTCCGCCCTCCAGTATCTCATCCCATCCCAGCAGTTTTTTTCCTTTGGATTTCAGGATCTGTTCCACCCTGTTCATGAAATATCCCTGAAGTTCTTCGACGTTCTTGAGATTCAGCTTTTTCATCAGGGCCTGACAGCCTTCATCAGCAGCCCAGAAGCCCTTATAGCATTCATCGCCACCTACATGGATATAAGGGGCGGGGAACATTTCTGCCAGCTCCGTAAATACCTTATCAAGGAATTCATATACCTTTTCATCAGAGGGATTCAGGGAATTGTCCACAAGCATTTTGAAAGTGCCGTTTCCGTACCATTCCGAATATGCAGTACCGGGGTTCACCTTTATGTTCTTGTTGCCGGTGCAGCTGAGCTCGGGATATGAAGCAACCGCTGCCATGCTATGGCCCGGAACATCAATCTCAGGAATGATTGTAATGAAACGGTCGCTGGCATATTTTATGATCTCCTTTATATCAGCCCGGGTATAAAAGCCACCATAAGTTGCTTCTTCACCTTCCTTAGGATCTGTCCGGTCCCCGAAGTGCCCCGCTCTGGGCACACGCCATGCTCCGACTTCGGTCAGCTTAGGTAGTGAGTTGATCTCAACCCGCCAGCCATTGTCATCTGTAAGATGCCAGTGAAAAACGTTGAACTTGAATCGCGAAATCTCATCGATGTATTTCTTTACATCTTCCTTTGTAAAGAAATTACGGCTCACGTCAAGCATCATTCCCCGCCAGCCGAAACGCGGATAGTCGGTGATCTTTACGCCGGGGATTGTCCAGCTTGCATTTACACGGGCTTTGCTTTCAATTTCCCCCGGAAGAAGCTGCAAAAGTGTCTGTATCCCGTAAAACAGGCCTGCAGGCTGATTCGCAGAAATTACTGCATTGGCCGGGGATACAGTAAGTGAATAGCCTTCCTTGCCAAGTTGTGCGACCTGGGGTTTATTAAGCCTGAACTGGATGTCGCCCGAATTCCCCAGGCTGGCCTTTACAGAAAAACCGGTTGCCGTGCTGAGTTTGAGGGCAAGCATTTCGGCCTGGGAACGGAATTCACGAGAATCATAGCTGATTGTCGTAGATCCTGAAAGCCTGAAGGTACCGGAAGTTTGCTGCATATCAACCGGCTTCGGGATCAGTGCGAATTTATTTGTTTGTCCGTAAGCTGCGGCAGAAAACAATAATGAGCACAGGATTATAAGCTTTTTCATAATTATTGATTTTCAGGTTTGGCTTAAAGTTATTTATTGTTGGCGTAACTGCTCCGCTCTTTTTTGTTTTGACTTCGGTCTCCGGTCTTCGGTCTTCCGTCTTAAGTAAGATTCTTCCTCATACGTCTGGTTTTCAGTACCTTAAGAGCTCTCTTTCTGATCCTGACGGTAATAGCTCCTGTAAAGGTCACAGGTTCGCCGTCAATGTGAAAGCGTGTTTCCGGGGTGTTAAGCGTTACTTCGCTTTCAGTCTTAAGATGCCTGACGTACTTTGAGCCGTTCATCTTTTTTGCAAAGAGCCTGTAGACAAATAAAGGGACCAGGATCTTTGGGAACGGCCTGATCATGACAATGTCGAGTTTCCCGTCGTTTGGAATGGCATCGGGTGCTATAAATGCATTGTTGCCATACTGCCTTGTGTTTGCAAAGCTAAGCACATATAGTTTTTCCGAAAAAGCCTCCCCGCTGCCTAACTTTATCGTAACGTCAAATGGTTTGAGCCTGATGAAATTCAGAATAGTAACCCAGGCATATGACCAGAAACCTCTGGTCGGCAACCTGTCGAATGAATGTGCAACAAAGCTGTCGAGGCCGATCCCGGCCACGTTCAGGCACAGGTCATTATTTATTTCAATTACATCGATCAGGTGACTTTCATTCTTTTCAATGTCACCCAGCAGCGATTTGATGTTTGTCCTGAATCCAAGCTCCTTGGCAAAGCCGTTCCCCGATCCTATCGGAAGCACTCCGAGTATCTTTTCGCTACCTATCAGCTTGGTAGCTACCGTGTGCACTGTTCCATCTCCTCCTGCAGCTATGAAAATGCTGTAATTATCGAAATTATTCCTGATCAGCGATCCGGATTCATCGATGCTAAGTGATTTAAAGAATGAGAGCTCATGCCTGCGACGGTCAAGCTCCTTCGATATAAGGAATTTTACGGGTGGAATGCCCGCTGACGGATTAAGAATAAAAAGGGCCTTGCTGGTACCGGTGCAGGATTTCATAAAACTTCAATACAAGGTAAAAGTAATAAAAAATGATTACCCTGCAGATATTGTTCAATAAGACAATTCTGATGTTTTATTGGACTCGTGAATTTCTAAAGGGCCATTGGCCACAAGCCTCAGGCCCCGTTACGGTTCCCCTTGTTAAAATGTTTCACTCCATGAACGGGTATCTGAAATCTGTGGCCGGAATAAACGTTTCCTTGATTGTCCTCGGACTCACCCAGCGTATCAGGTTAAGATAGCTCCCAGCCTTGTCGTTGGTACCCGATGCCCTCGATCCTCCGAAAGGTTGCTGGCCGACCATGGCTCCGGTTGGTTTGTCGTTGACGTAAAAATTCCCCGCAGCATACCTCAAATCGCGGCAGCCGCGCATTTGCGCGTACTTGTCGTTGCAGAACAGCGATCCTGTAAGCGCGTATGGTGATGTTTCATCACAAAGTTTCAGGGTTTCCCCGAACAAAGCATCATCGTAAACGTAAACCGACATGACCGGTCCGAAAATTTCCTCCTCCATAGTTACAAAATGGGGATCACGGGTTACAATTATTGTCGGTTCAATAAAATAGCCTGTTGATCTGTCTCCGCTCCCTCCAGTTATTATTTCAACTTCGCCTGAATTCCTGGCAAGATTTATGTACCTCATTATCTTGTCAAATGAGGCCTCGTCAATAACTGCGTTTATTGAATTCCTGAAATCTGTAACGTCTCCCATCTTCATTTCCGACGTCATCCGCAGCAGGTGATCCCTGGTTGCCGGCCATATCGACCGGGGTATATAGCTTCGTGTGGCAGCGGAGCATTTCTGTCCCTGGTATTCGAAGGCGCCGCGGGCAATTGCAGCGGCAAGCTCCAGCGGATCAGCTGAGCTGTGGGCGAAAATAAATCCCTTGCCCCCGGTTTCACCTACAATTTTAGGGTATGACCGGTATAATGAAAGATTTTCTGCCACCTGTTTCCAGAGTGAGTTAAAGGTCGGATTTGAGCCTGTGAAATGGATGCCTCCAAAGTCCCTGTGCTTAAGGACCACACTGCTTATAAGCGAACCCTGTCCGGGGATGAAATTTATCACACCGCCGGGAAGTCCGGCTTCCTTCAGGACCTTCATCAGATAATAATTTGACAGGAGTGCTGTTGAGGCGGGTTTCCAAAGCGCGGTATTGCCCATAAGCGCAACGCTGGTCCCCAGGTTGGATGCGATAGCTGTGAAATTAAAGGGTGATATGGCATAGATGAATCCCTCAAGCGCCCTGTATTCAATCCGGTTTATGCTCCTGTTATCGGAGAAGGGCTGTTCCATGTAAATCATTGAGGCAAAATGGACATTGAACCTGAGATAATCTATTACTTCACATGCCGCATCGATCTCGGCCTGGTACACGTTCTTGCCCTGGCCAAGCATCGTTGCTGCATTGATAAGGTACCTGTATTTCTTCGAGAGCAGTTCGGCGGCTTTGATCATCACAGAAGCCCTTTCCATCCAGGCCAGGGTCATCCATGATGATTTTGCAGCGAGCGCTGCCTCGATTGCCATCGAAACCTCTTTTTCAGTGGCCATGTGATAAGTCGCCAGAACGTGGTGGCGATCAGTCGGTTTTACGATCGTGCCGGTCCTGCCGGTCCTTAATTCTTCACCGCCTATTATCAGCGGGATATCTATAACCTTGCTGTCCTGTTCCTTAAGTTCTTCCTCAAGAAGTATTCTTTCGGGGCTACCCGGAGAATATGAAAGGACGGGTTCGTTTGAAGGTTCTCTGAAATTGTAAATTGCGTTATTCATGTCTGCATATTCGGGTTCAATTTCATAACATCCCGCCTTATCAATTGTTCGCCATCCTGAACTTCCGGGAGAGCATTCCTTATATTCTTTTTTGTTGTAATTTGGACACCGTTTAAGATTTCAGCATTCGGGGTTGTAATATCACGATTAACAAACTTGAAATCATGTCCGAATCCAGGTTCTATCATTTTTCTGCGACCGGTCTCTTTTATGGGATTAAAACCCTTGCCGGAGCAATATCTTCATTGAATGAAGGCGGCTTCATTTGGCTTAATTATTATAAGCCCGACAGAGAAGATCTGGCTGCACTTATCCCTGTCATAGGAATTCATCCCCTTTCTGTTGAGGACTGTTTTGACGAGAAGCAGGTGCCAAAGATCGAGCATTTCCAGAATAACACTTTTATCCTCTTCAATGCCTTCTGCTATATAAACAAAACATTATATATCGACGAGGTCAACCTGTTCGTAGGGAAGAATTTCCTGATAAGTGTAAGCGGACATAACTCTGACAACAGGAGGCCGTTACAGGGTATTGAGGAGCTGGTGGAGGCTGACCAGGGAACGGCAAAGACAGGGCCGGCATTCCTGATGCATAAGGTGCTCGATTATCTGGTTGATCAGAAGTATTCAGCATTCGACACAATGGAGGATGAACTCGAAGAAGCTGAGGACAGTCTCATATATAATGTATCAGCGTTTCAGCCCATGCAGCTTATCCATTTGAGAAGATCTCTGGTAGGCCTCAGAAAAAGCCTTTACCATGAACGGGAGATCCTGGTAAAGATCAACAGGTACGACTGCCCCTTCATTCCTGAAAAAGCCGTTGTTCCCTACCGTGATATTTACGACCATATTGCCAAATTTTTTGAACTTACCGAGACATACAGGGAAATTGAAACAAGCCTTATGGAGCTTTATACTTCACTGCTTAACAACAAAATGACCCAGATGTCGAATGATACCAATACAGCTGTCAGGAGGCTGACAATGATCACGACTGTCTTCATGCCCCTGACACTGATAGCTAGTATTGGGGGAATGTCGGAATGGACCATGATGACCGGAGCGCCCAACTGGAAGGTTGCTTACCCGTTGTTCCTGGCAGCAATGGTAGTGATAGGGGGCATAAATTACCTTGTTATAAAAGGCCTCGATAAAGGGATCTTAGGCAATAAGGCCTGAAAGAGTGCCCTGCCCCCCTTCTCCGGTTGGGACTGGCAAGCACTTACGACATGCCTTTATAGATGCTCATTATTTCATCACGGAATTGCTCTGGAGCCTCAAGATGTCCCCAGCCGGAATTCATCTGCCAGAGACCGTCAAGTGCCGAATCGTGATATGACCGGATGAGATGTGGTATCTCCTTCTCGGTCAGTAGCCCGTCGAGAAGCTTTGCCTCGATCTCATTATTTAAAACCAGTATTTTGACAGCTTTGTCCATCGCTTGTAATTGAGCCCTTAAAGGTAACTATTTATTTCCGGTTTTTGGCTTCCTCGCATCCGCACCCCGCTACCCTGCTCTTTGCCTTATGCTTCTTGCCCCCTGCTCCCTGCCCTCCGCTCTCAGCTGACTTCCGCACCCCGCACCTCGCAACTGCTAATTGTTTCTCGCTGAGTTTCGCAGAGTTCTACGCTGATTTCCGCAGAGTTTTACAGTTTTTATTTTCCCATAAGCGCACAATCATTCAACAGCACATCGGTAAGGTATCCCGAACAACTGCCACGAATGGTTATCGCGTCGCCCGGCTTAAAACCGGAAAGAGCCGTTCCCTGCTGAAAAGTACATATCACTGAGCTGAGATCGCTCCCTGTCTTCAGGAACACGCTGAGCGAATTATTTTCCCCGGGTTTTAATGATGCAATAACCCCGCTGACCTCAAGTACTTTGTTCACATACCTGGTATTTGCGGCTGCCTCATTGTCCTCAAAAGCCTTCTGCAGATCAACCGCAGTTATCGTGAAATCCGGTTTTACTTTCCCCAGATCTCTGTGCTGCATGTTGAAAAAGTAAATGGCTGTGCCTATTCCAACGATGGCGATTGCAAGTACGATGAAAAGGGCAATTTTATAAATAGTTTTCATATCAACTGGTATTTACTGGCCGGGTCGCGATTCAATCTGAAAAATTACTCATGACACCTGTTTTTATTCATTCTTACCGAGCGGCGAATATTTCATTTCCACAGTCACTTCTACAATTTTGGCAATATGATCCCGGATAACCCCCGGTATGGTTATATTATAATCCTCGGGCACAACAGTAAATTTTGAGGTTGCATTTATTCCATCTTTCAGCACCTCAATGGAGCCCGGTACCTTTATGCTTTTTGTCACGCCATGGATAGTCAGATCCCCATCAACAGTAACATTATAAGTGCCCGGCTTTGTAAAATCAACATTGGCGAGACCGGTAATCTTCCCTGTAAATGTCGACTTCGGATATTTATCCGATTCCATGTAGTCGTTATTGAAATGTACCTCCATCAGTGCCTTTACAAAATGAAAGGATCTTGTCAGGACCTGAAAAACAATATCACCGGTTGAGGTGTCGAGAACGGAAGCAACCTGGTTGTTATCCGCTTTAATATCCTCAAGCGGAGCGTGGGAGTAAAAGCTGATGAAGCCATCCCTTGTTATGTACTTCTGCGCGCCGGCAATCTGTGCCAGCGATATCAGAAGTATTGTGACTATTGTAAACCTCATTGCAGTAAATTATCTAAGACCGCTCAAACTGAAATAATTCCACAGGATTATTGAATCTTAAACAATCTATTTGATCTTAGGTTTTTTTAAAGTGAAAACTCTCGAGATATTGAATCCGAAATGGATATCTCCCTGCAGCCAGTCGCCTGTGGTTTCTGCGATGAACGCTTTTTCGATCATGCCCAGTGAATTTGTGAAAATCAGCTGAAAGACATGTCCGCCTGTTTGGATATCAAAGCCAAGTGCAAGCGGATTATATGTTCTCTGCGACATATAGGTTTTGGGGTTCATCACGGCATAATACTCAGCATTGAAGCTGATCCGTCTGGTGATCTTCATCCTGCCGCCGGCCCCGATCGCCCAGACGTCATTGGGATCAAGCTCTGTGGCGACAAGATTCCTGTGGACCCAGGCCGGAGCGATCTGCAGCGAGAGATCATCGGTTATTTTCCTGGCCACAAGGATTTGGTTGACATACGAAAACCTTGAAGAAAAGTAATGAGCCTCATCCGGGAATGGCCATCTGAGGGTCTTCAGGGCAATGGTTGACAGATATGAGACCGAGACGGGCATGACATGGGCACCTGTCGACTGACGCAGGATGGTGAACTTGACAAATCCATCGTATGTTTTCTCGTAATTCCCACGGCCTATCCCGACCATAAGCCAGTTGAGTATCCCGTATTCGAAGCTGAAATGCATATTTGCCTGGTCAAGCCCGAAGAACTCATATGCACCCGAATTCAGCCTTCCGAAACGGTGTGATAACCTCACGTCAAGCTGGCCGGCAGGCATCCTTTCTACCGAGTGGCCGTTCATTATCCTGGTTGATTCGAATGTCCCTGTAGTGAACACTGTCTGTGGGACACTATCCTGATTGAGGATTTTCATAAGGTCATTCTGCGGAAATGCTTTGGTGGCGGTGATTAAAAAAACAAAGAGGAGAATTGGTTTAGAGGTTTTCATATAAGGTTGTATTTCAATTGTCCGGTGTTCCGTCCTTAAGCCAGATCTCGAACTGCAATATCAGGCAATCGCTTAGCCTGGCACTGTCGTGCGGCATTGCGAAATAACCGTCCTTGTTGTTAATGGCACCGTCAATCTGGTAAGCCCTCATCCTCACCTGGTCGTAGGTTTCGAGCATGATATTGTTTCCCAGGTTTATCGAGTTGAATATTGAATGGCAGACCAGGCATTTGACTGCCAGCATCGGAAGGATCGTGCCGGTGAAAGTCACATTTGCAGTGTCGCATGGAGGAGTGCGCCTCGGATTCAAAGCCTCTTCATTATCGTAGTAGCAGGAAACGGCAGCGAGAATGATCGCAGAAGCAAGCAGCAGGTTATTTATTATCCGCTTCATTCACAATTGGTATTAATTATCGGGAAATCTGCCGCCCGTTGCCCCGGGGCAGGTTGTCTCCAGTGCACCCTGTTCGATCCATACACGGATAAATATCCTGTCCCCGATAGGGAGCAGCTTACCGGGGGGCATCCTGCCAGTCCGAGTTTTCTTTATGACAAGCTTATATGAGGGGCTTTCATATGGCTTACCGGGGACAACCGAAGCCCTGATATCCGGGTAATTGTCAAGGACCACGATTGATTGGCCGGTTCCGTCATGGCATTGTGGTAATGCACAGTTCCGGGTGAAAACCGGAAGGACATCACGGGCAAAGCACAGGGTGTCGATGTTATTCAGGTCTGCATTATGCATACAGCCTGATGACCATAATAACAGGGTGACGATAAAGAGTATGATAAGGATAATACCCGTACTCCCGGTTTTCATTTGCAGGTGAGGTATATCTGCAAGTTAACAGCGGATGCCCCCGGTTTGTTTCAGGGCGCTTTCAACCGGATATGTTGAAAAACATATTGAACTCATGCTCAAAATTCGGAGTGAAGATGTCCATTCCCAAATTATCGCTGATCTCGTCCAGACTCCAGTATCTTCCTTCCTCTATTTCATCCCTGTTTATTAAAGGCTCAATAACTGTAATTCCCCTGAAAGAATAAACGAGCTCTCTTTCGCGAAGCGACTCCCAGATATATTTCCTGAGAAATGTCAATTCCATACCGGTCAATCCAATTTCTTCCTGCGTTTCTCTGTTCAGGGCATCTTCAACACTTTCGCCGGGACTCACATGTCCGCCCACGGAAGTGTCCCAGTATCCGGGAAGAAGGTCCTTTGTAAGTGCTCTTTTCTGAAGGTAGAGCTCGCCCGCTCGATTGAACAGATGCAGGTGAACAACAGGGTGCAGCAGCATACTTTTGCCGTCATGGCACACGCTGCGGGGTGCAACGAAGATCATGTTGCCATCGTCATCCACAACCGGTAAAAATTCTTCGGATACCATAAAAGATTAATTAACAATTTCAAACCCGCACCTGATGCTGTTCCCGTCCTCGTCAACAACGGTAAGCACATGTCGCCCGGGAGCTGCAACGATCTCAGCCTGGTGGATATTCCTTGTTGTCCCGGTATACTCTTCATCGAGATGCCAGAAGATCTTCTTGGAAGGATCCCTGTGCGCAACTTCAGCAACAATCCTTGTCAGTTCCCCTTTCTCGTCCCTTGG
>JBAVOD010000576.1:0-7523 GCA_049691735.1 Bacteroidales bacterium | reverse complement strand
GTAAAATGCGAGACCATCAGCTTCTTTCTGTAAGCCTCGCGCGAATTGGCCAGTACAATTTCGGGCAGCCTGACATTTCCGAACCGCTCATTTATTTCCACCAGCCCGTATTTCCCTGTCAGGGCATTATTGTAGCTTTCAACCGATGGTGATGCGGTGCCAAGGATCGTCTTTGCATTATGAAGGCCGGCAAGGATTATGGCAGCATCGCGCGCGTGATATCTTGGGGCGGGATCGTGCTGCTTATACGAACCGTCCTGTTCCTCATCCACCACTATCAGTCCAAGATTCCTGAAAGGCAAAAAGATAGCTGAACGGACACCGATAATAAGTTTGTAATCTTTACCCGGTTCCGACCCGGCAACACGTTTCCATATCTCAACCTTTTCCGGCTGACTGAACCTTGAATGATAAACCCCTGTAAGGTTTCCAAAGTGCCTGCGCAATCGTCCAATGATCTGGGTGGTCAGAGCTATCTCAGGCAGAAGATAAAGCACTTGCTTTCCTCTCTTCAGCTGGTCCTCAATAAGATGAGTGTAAATTTCAGTTTTGCCGCTTGAAGTAACTCCATGCAACAGTACAGTATCTTTTACTTTGAGAGTGTCATTAATTTCATTCAGGGCCCTTGCCTGATCCTGACTGAGAGTTCTGACGGGTTCCACAGGGAGAGATAAATCGTGAAGGCGATCAATATTTACCTTAACAGGTACCATCAGTTTCTTTTTTACGAGGGCTTCAAAAGCATCCGGAGACGAACCGGAGTCCCTGAGCAACTGCGATTTCTTTACCGGAATTGCTTCAGCGCCTCCATTGGTACCAGCTAACCTGAGAAAGGTCAACATTATTTTTGATTGTGCCGGGGCTTTTTCAAGCTTATCGAGGATTAGGTTCAGGTCCGCTTCCGCGAAATCCGAGGCTAACCTTACATATATCTCTGTTCTGGGCTTATATTTTTCTACCACAGGTATCGTGGCCACGCCTTCGAGGCAGAGATCAGACGGCAAAGCTGCCTTCATCACTTCACCAGGCTTGCACATATAATAATCCGAAAGCCAGTTCCAGAATTTCAGCTGAACAGTGTCAACAAGAGGCCGATGATCAAGGACCTTTAAAACCACTCTTGTTTTAAAAGCCAGGGGGGGGCTGTCATGTAGTCTTCCAACAATACCCGAATAGAGCTTTTTATTACCGAACTGGACCAGCACCCTGCTACCTGGCATTACCTCGCCCGAGAACTCGTCAGGGATCGCGTAAGTGAATTGTCCCTTCACTGCGAAAGGTAAAATGATATCGGCAAAATGATTACCCATCAGTTCTGTCGCTGGATGTAAAATGCTGAACTAATTCGATTTAAGAAAGCTGGATATAACCGTCAGCAGATGGTCCTTTCTGATGGGCTTAATAAGGCAGGCATCACAACCGGCTTCAAGAATTATATCCTTGTCATCTTCAAATATGAATGCAGTCTGAGCTATTATTGGTATATCGCTACGTATCTTCCTGATTTCCCTGGTAGCCTCAATCCCATTCATTTCGGGCATCTGCATATCAAGAAGCACGACATCGATGTCGGGCGTTTTCCTAATTATTTCTATTGCTTCCGATCCCGACCGGGCTGTGAGTATGCTAATCCCGGTATCGGCCAGAACCCTTTTGAGATAAAGGAGGACATCCTTGTTATCATCTACCAGCAAGCATTTGCGGCCGTACCAGTCATTTGAGGGAGTCAGACTTTCACCGGTTGAAACTTTAGCCTTTATCCTGGTGCTGCCTCCTGCCGGTCTGTAAGGGATTGAAAAGCTGAATTCCGATCCCACCCCTTTCTCGGACTGGACAAATATCCTGCCGCCCATCCTCTCAAGAACTTCCTTTGCCAGTGTCAGTCCTACTCCCAGTCCTTCGAACGGCCTGTGATGGCCATCGATCTCCTGCCGGAATTCCTCAAAAATATGATTCAGGTTCTCTTTGTTAATGCCTATACCGGTATCCCTTATTCTGAAAATAAGGTTATCATTCTCCTTCCCGTACGAAAGCCTTATCGATCCTTCAAGGGTGAACTTAACAGCATTATCCATCAAGTGGTTAAGCACCCGTTTCAGCCAGATCCGGTCTGTAAATATCAGGTCGCTGTTATCTTCAAGCAGATTATTGACTATAATTATTATTGATTTCTCATTTCGTTTTACGATCCTCCTGGCTTCGTCAATAATCTCATTTACTATGTTATTTAATGAAGCCTCTTCGTAAGTGATCTCGATCTGGGAACTTTCAAGCCGAGAAAGGTCAATAATATCTCCGATAATCTGGAGCAGCTTTTCACTGTTGTGGTTGATATGTTCAATATATTCTTCCTTTACTTCACTCGTAATATCATTTGCCAGGAGCAGATTCGCAAATCCGACAACGCTGTTAAGAGGGGTACGGATCTCATGGGATATGTTAGCCAGAAAACTTGATTTCAGCCGGTTACTGGCCTCCGCCTCAGCATTTGCCTTTATCAGGTCCTCATGGACTTTCTTGAGAGTAGTAATATCTCTCGAAATAGTAAGTGCACCGATGATCTCGTTATTCTCATTTTTAACTGTAACCGATCTGGTTGAAAGGTTAACATAATGTCCGTCTTTGTGCCTGAGCCTCAGCTCTGTCTCGAAGTAGCCTTTTGTATTCAGAGCTTCCCTCCTGCTTTTTTCATACTGAATGTCATCAGGATGAAGAAGCTCAGCCCCGTTCATTGATTCGTACTGCTCCCTGTCGAGGCCAATCATCGAATAGAAGGCATTGTTGGCATACTTAAGGTCCCAGTCCCTGTCGTAGAAGGAGATCCCGTCGTCAGCCGATTTCACAAGCATGCTGTAAAACATCTCTGAGTTCGAGTACTCACGGGTTATAGCTTCCTTCTGGCTTGCAAGGTCGGCGTTAACTTTCTTAAGATTGTTATTGATCTCTTCGATCTGGTTATTCCTTTTTCTCAGTTCCCTGTTTGCCTTACTGAGCTTTGAAGAGAATATAATAATCAGGATGCAGATCACTGCAAGTGCACCCAGCAGAATAAGGATTATCTGGAGCATGGACCCTGTAATTTCCCCTTGGGTAAACAGAGAAGAGGAGAAAAGCAAAAGGGGGCCTGTAGCGTAAATCTGTCTCAAAACACTAATTAACTTTCGTCGACGAATATTGGCAAATATAAATATTCAGCATGTTCCCCCCGACAATTAATTCACAAATTATTGCACAAAATTTATTAAATTGCAAACAAAAGGCCAGTGAAAATGGAACGGGATGGTGATCATTTATCGGGCGGAAGGAAATACAAGAACAGGGATATAACTGTTTACTGGAAACCTGACGCGTGCATCCATGCCTCATATTGCTACCGCGAGCTTATTGAAGTCTTCGACCCGGGCAGACGACCCTGGGTTGATATGGACGGAGCTACTACGGAAAGAATTATTGAGGTGGTAAATATGTGCCCTACTGAAGCACTTACCTGGAAGTGGAACGATGAGACAAAAAACAAGGACATCCCAGCCGATCAGACAAACCATGTTATTTTCAGAAGACCCGATCTGCTTGAATCTGATAAAGGTGATGAGACTGAGAAGCCTGTTTCGGTCAAAATAATGCCTGACGGTCCGATAGTGCTGAAGGGCGATTTCAGATTGATCTCCAACGGAACCGCAAGGGAAATCAGGAACGGGATAATTTCCCTTTGCAGGTGCCAGGCGAGCAATCATATACCTTTTTGTGACGGTATGCATAGGAAGACCGGATTTGAAGATAAATGAGTGTTATGGAAAATCATGAGGAGAAGAAGACTCCGGTAACTGTGGAGGTAATTGATGGCGGACCGCTCAGGATAAGGGGAAAGATTATACTCAGGGACCTTAAGCGCGATTTGGCCGAGATTCGTGAAGAAGTATTGATATGTGCATGCGGCCGGTCAGGAAACATGCCTTACTGTGACGAATCACACTGCAGCCTGAAGAAAGAATAAGCAGTACCTGAGGGGATCATACTTTTCCCAGAGCCCGGGCGACTTTTTGGGCAGCTTCGTCAAATGTCAGTGCAGAAATTACAGACAATCCAGAATTATCGATAATTTCTTTAGCTTCGGAAGCGTTCGTTCCCTGGAGCCTTACAATAACGGGTACCCTGATCTCGCCAACCAGTTTATAGGCTTCAACAACACCGGTTGCCACCCTGTCGCATCGTACTATCCCACCGAAGATATTTATCAGGATCGCCCTGACTGAAGGATCTTTAAGGATGATCCTGAAACCAGCTTCAACAGTTGCAGCATTCGCCCCTCCTCCGACATCAAGAAAATTTGCAGGTGAGCCGCCGGAGAGTTTTATTATATCCATTGTAGCCATTGCCAGTCCTGCTCCGTTGACCATGCATCCCACATTACCATCGAGCTTTACATAGTTAAGATGATATTCCCCGGCTTCCACCTCAACGGGATCTTCCTCGCTGATATCCCTCATTTCGGCAATTTCGGGATGTCTGAAGAGGGCATTGTCATCAACCACCAGCTTACAATCAACGGCCAGTACCCTCTCATCGCTGGTTTTAAGTACAGGATTGATTTCAAGAAGCTGTGCATCGCAACCTGTGAAAGCACGGTATATTCCGGCCAGAAATTTCTGCATGTTCTTAAGGGCTGTTCCGCTGAGGCCCAGGTTGAATGCTATATTGCGTGCCTGAAAAGCCTGGAGCCCCGTAAGTGGCGAAATCTCCTCGGTGAAAATCAATTCCGGAGTCTTTTCGGCTACCTGCTCAATATCCATGCCTCCTTCAGGCGAATACATGCAGATGTATCTTCCTGTCTTCCTGTTGAGAAGAAGACTCACGTAGAACTCGTCAGTCGGGGTAGCTCCCTTGTAGTAAACGTCGCTGGCGACAAGAACCCGGTTTACTCTTTTCCCGCCCGGGCCGGTTTGGGGAGTGACAAGGTTCATACCGAGAAGCTTTGCCGCAATGCTTCCCGCCTCTTCAGGCGACCCGGCAAGTTTTACCCCACCACCCTTCCCTCGTCCGCCGGCATGTATCTGTGCCTTAACAACAAAAAACCGGGTTCCGGTCCTTTCCTGCAACTGACGGGCTGCCATAACTGCCTGATCGGGCGTTTCTGCAACAATGCCTTCCTGAATCTCGACATTAAATGCTTTAAGTAATGATTTGCCCTGATATTCATGCGTATTCATTATCTCGGTTTTAATTGACTTTGCTTTCCCTCTCTCACCGTTTTCGCTGAGGGAAAATTAGAAAATTAAACCGATTATTTGTTTATTTTCGCCTAAAAAAGGATGCGTAAGCTTCTTAACAGCGAACTTGGGAGAAAAAGTATCGGTCAGTTCAGGCTATCGGCAAAGTCGCCGTTTGTGATCGTCCTTGACAATGTCAGAAGCAATTACAATGTGGGATCAGTTTTTCGCACAGCCGATGCATTCCTTACTGAAAGGATTATACTGTGCGGAATAACTGCAAAACCGCCGCACAGGGAGATTCAGAAGACTGCACTGGGAGCCACTGAATCAGTTGAATGGGAATACTATGAAAATACGACAGATGCAATCACCGATCTGAAAAATGAGAGATTCACGATCATTGCGGTGGAACAGACTGAAGGATCAGTTTCCCTGCAGAACTTCATTCCTCAGATGGGCCTGAAGTATGCACTCGTTTTCGGGCATGAGGTCAACGGTGTAAGCCAGGAAGTTATAGATCTGAGCGATGTGTGCATTGAGATCCCGCAATTCGGGACAAAGCATTCATTCAATATAGTTGTCAGTGCCGGGATTGTCCTGTGGGAGCTAAATAAGAGCCTGACAAAAAAAGGCCGTCACAAATGACGGCCCTTTTTATTGTTCAGAAATTTTACTATTGGACTAAAGCTTTGAAATCGTTGTCGTTAAAGAATTTTGCAAACTCCAGATCAGTCTTTGCATAAGCTTTCCAGTCAGGATTGAAGTTGATAGCTTCCTTAAGACCGGCAAGCATATAAGCCTTGTCATCAAGACGTGCACCAATGACTGCCTTGAGATAGGATGGCTTGCCGCACTTGCATAGGTCCTTCATGCCGTCAAGCATAGTTTTTGCCTGGTTTATATCGCCTTTCAGTACAAGTGCAAGGGCATCGTCAAAGCATGGCTCACCGCCAAAGTAGTTAACTGCCTTGTCATATTCACCCTTTGTGATTGCTATTACGCCAAGTCCCCATCTTGATTCGGGAGTAGATGCCGTCATCGAATTGAAGAGCTCTTCGGCTTTTGCCTTATCGCCTTTAACCAGGTATGCAAACGCCATGTTGTTTTTAACAACATCATTGTTCTCAATAGCTTTTGCTTTTTCAAGAGCTACGAGAGCATCGTCGGGTTTGCCAAGATTCAGATCGACACATCCGATGTTATTTTGAGCACGGATACATTTCGGATAGTTTTCGGCTGTGATCTGATAGAATTTCAGCTTTTCATTCAGATCGGTTGCCAGCGCACCTGCATGAAGCATCTCTTCAAGGCTGAGAGCTTTCGGATCGGTACGCATCTGGGCAAGTATCTGCTCATCACTGCGTCCGATCTTGTCAACATTCACCTCGATCTGTGATCTTCTGAGTTTCGGAAGGACCTGGGTTTTGAGCACTTCGAACGCTTCCGACATGTTCTTGATCTCCTTGTCGCGGACATCGGGATCAGAGTACATTGAAAGGACTCTGAGGATCAAATCCTTATCAGGAATGTTTGAAGCTTCAACTGCTTTTTTGAATCCATCCCAGTCCTCTGCTGTTGTCTTTTCGGAAAAGAAGTCGGGAGCCGTTGCCTGCCTGATATCCTTAAATTCCTTTTTTACGAATTTGTCGGCAGTAGTCCCTCTTTTTTCAGAAAGCTTTTCATTGAAGGTATATTTGCCGTCAGGAGAAGCATATGAACTGACCTCTGTTCCCAGAAGCTTATAGTTGGTCGTATCGGCACTGACACTGTCAACAAAGTCCTGGAGTTTTTTGATGTCTTCAGCTTTAAGCTGGGCAGGCCGCAGATCAGCCCTGTTGATCTGGTAATAGATATCTGCTGTCTCCGATTCCGGGGTAATTCTGACATAGTTATCTTTCATCATGATAGGCCTCGCATGAATTTCAACAAGTGTTGAGGTGGCTATAACACCGTCAGCCAGTTTTACAGGTTCAAATTCGATCGATTTTTTCCCCAGTGTAGCCTTTGTGCGGAGAACAAGTTCCGACATTTTCATAGCATCCTTATAGGGAATTGAGCTGGTATAGGTAAACTCGCCACCGCTATATGTGATTACTTTATTGTTTGCCGACACTTTTTCTCCCTGAAGGACCTGCACTTTGTCGAATGGGGTTTCTCCACCGGCATAAGTCAGGACAGGAGTAACCTCAAGTGTAGCTTTCTTGTTGAAATATTTTTCAGGGAATGTGCCCTTAATAGTAACATTTACCATTCCGGCATGAGTTTCAAGGACTTTGGGGGTTACATCGTACTTGATATCACCGGCATCCTTTT
>JBAVOD010000575.1:0-4090 GCA_049691735.1 Bacteroidales bacterium | reverse complement strand
TCAGCCGGGCAATCAGAAGGATCACCCCTGAAAGGATCAGAATGCCGAGAAGAACATAGAATGATAGGTTTCTGCGCCGGCGGCCGATCTCGAGGTTGCGCTCACTTATCAGCTTCTTGACAATGTTGTGAAGCCTGAAGATCGAATTGTTATTGTTCGGGATATATGCATCGACATTGAACCTGACCTGTTTTCTGATCTCATCGCCCCTGGCTTCGGGATAAACGATGACCAGACCGGCATCGGGATCGACAGCACTGACCTCGCTGATTATCTCTTCGGTCATCTGACCATTGGAGGCATCATCGTATACCGACAGTACAGCGACGCTGCAAAAAGCATGACCGGCTTCACCTGAAAAGCTGTTAATCAAATCCTTTTTTGAAGAGAAAGACATTACCCTGTACTTAGCCGGATCTGAAAACCGTTTTCTGACATCCTCCGGAAAAATGCGCTTTTCGTCAAGGCAAAAGATATATGTCTGTTTGGTTCGTGCCATCAGGCCTGACTTTATTATTGATTTTATTTCCTGTTCCTCACGTCGATATTGACGGTTAATCTCCATAATCCTTTTTCGAACCTGTATGAATCATATGAGAAATCAGGACCATAGAACTCTTTCTTTCCTGAATAACGGGGTTCGAAAGGCACAAGGTGATCAAAGACTATCACCTTGTCGGAGAGGAACTTCAGCGAAGCAATGGCTGTTGAACTGTATTCAAGCACTTCCCTGTACTTTACTTCATTCCCCGACACAAACCATTTTCTGCCGAAAGTGATATTACCGTCGGGAGTAAAATTCAGGACATCGATCACTTTCCTTGTTACTGAAGGATTTCCGTAGTCAATGCCAAGTAGCATATATACCGTCCGGTCGCCCGCTTTAACCGGTCGCACATCATAATACAGGGCGCCGTACCAGTTGTCTTCGTTGTATTCTATGTCGGTCCTTACAGGATCAGCATGATAGTCTGTTGTCAGTTCCCTGACACTATTTACCTTTCCCGACCGGTGAATAAAATAACAATAATACCGGCCAGCCGAGTCGTTAAGCATCAGGTTCCACGTCAGGATCTTCAGTTTTGAATCGGGCGACGAGATCTGTCCCAGATACTTCACTCCTTTGATGCCACGGTCAAAAACCGAATCTGATCTGGCATAGCCGTCAATTATTGCAACTATTGAATCGTTGATTCCCAGTTTCACGGAGTCTTCACGGGCTGCGTTTGCCCTTCCGAACATGCCGGCCAGGGTTGCGGATATGTTCTCCCTGCCTGACTGACCGGTGACATAACCGGAAATCATGCATGACAGCAAAATGAATATCAGCGATATACGTTTCATTTGATCTTAACTGAAATCTCAGCTTCGTCGAGAAGGTCTGAAAGCCTGCTGCAAGCCCACGATATTTCATTTTCGGAGATCACAAGCGGCGGGGCTATCCTGAATGCATCTTCACAGAACAGGAAATAATCGAGCACAAGTCCGTGTGCGGGAGCTGCTGATATGATGTATTTAACGTACCGGGGATCCTTAAGCATTACTGCAAGAAGCAGTCCTTCGCCCTTTATCCCCGTTATAAGGTCATGTTTAAGCAGCCGTCTGAAAAGGGTTGCTTTG
Source organism: Bacteroidales bacterium (assembly GCA_049691735.1). GTDB lineage: Bacteria > Bacteroidota > Bacteroidia > Bacteroidales > VadinHA17 > LD21. The sequence goes on along the minus strand of JBAVOD010000575.1, from coordinate 2,470 downwards.
GCATCAACAGACTTTACCAGGTTTTCTCCCACAATGACCTTCATTGAGGCAAGTCCGGCCGCGCAGCACACCGGGTGGCCTCCGAAGGTTGTGATATGTCCGAGCTGCGGGTTTGACATCAGAGACGACATTATCGGTCCTGATGAAAGGAAAGCTCCAAGCGGCATGCCTCCTCCGAGTGCTTTTGCCAGAACAAGGATATCGGGCACAACGCCGTACTTCTCAAGTGCAAACATTTTGCCGGTACGGCCGAAGCCGGTCTGAACTTCATCGAATATCAGAAGGGCACCATTCTCAGTGCATTTCCGGCGGACTTCCTGGAGGAAACCATCCACAGGTGCAATTGCTCCTGCCTCTCCCTGTACCGGTTCGATAATTACGCACGCAGTATGCTCATCAATTACGTTGAGGCCATTAAAGTCGTTAAATCCGGTCTGAATACAATCGGGTATCAGTGGCCGGAAGGCGGCGCGGTACTGTTCGCTTCCCTGGACGCTGAGCGAGCCCAGGGTACTGCCGTGATAAGAGTTTTTAAAGTATATTATACGGCTTCGCCCGGTGTACCGCCTTGCAAGCTTCAATGCGCCCTCGACGGCTTCGCTTCCCGAATTAACAAAATAGCATCTGTCGAGATTGCCGGGCAGGAAACCTGTAAGGAATTCCGCATATCTGACCTGGGGAGGCTGGATGATCTCGCCGTAGACCATCAGGTGCATGTATAGATCGGTCTGGTCCTTTACAGCCTGTACCACCTCCGGTCGGGAGTGCCCGGTATTGCAGACGGAAACGCCCGAGATCAGATCGAGGTATTTTTCGCCTGACGGACCGTACATGTAGACGCCTTCAGCGCGCTCTATCTCAAGCAGGAGGGGGTTTGGGGATGTTTGTCCGAGGTGTTGGAGGAAAAGCTGGCGGTTTGTAAGCATGCTATCCTTGAAAGGTTATCGGGCCATCACATTGATATCATTCAGGAGTGAATCCTTAAATGATTTGCCGACCGGGATATTTCTGATGGTGTGGCCGATACTCAGATCCAGCGAATTCTCCTTGATAGCCTGGATCATGCTCTTATTTATGATGAATGACCTGTGGACCCTGATAAACACGCTTGACGGCAGCTGGTTCTCGATTGCCTTCATAGTAAAATGGATCGTGTATTTATCAGTGTTTGTATTGAGGGTCACATAGTTCTCAAGAGCCTCGACAAAGACTATGTCCTTAATTTTCAGTTTTACAAGTGATGAGCCTTTCTTGATAAAGATTTCCTCGTCGCCGGTACTGCTGATCTCTTTAGGAGAAAAATATCTAATTGTTTTATCGATCGCTTTGCAGAACCTTGAATATGATATTGGTTTAAGCAGAAAATCGACTACATTGAAATCGAAAGCTCTAAGAGCGAATTCACCGCCGCCTGAAACAATGATTATATTTGGCGGGTGATCGAGGCTGCCGATAAAGTCGAATCCATCCATCTCCGGCATCTTGACATCCAGCAGGATAAGATCGATATCTTTATGCCTGGTAATTTCATTTCTGGCGGAAACAGGGTCATTGTAAACGCCTACAAGATTGAGTGATGCGTATTTATTTACGTATCCCTCGAGGAGTTTGCAACTCAGTTTGTCGTCATCAACAATTATACAGTTCATCACTTCCTAATTAGAGGCGGGAATATCAAATCAAAAATAGTAAAAAAATTGAAAACAAGTGGAAGAGTGAAAGATTATTACTTTTAAGACGCACGTAAAGTGGAGAGGGTGTTTGCCTGAAATAAAAGGGTAAAAACAAAAACAAGTCCGGGGCATTTTAGACAGGAAAGGGGTGAATATTCACCCCTTTTGCAATCTAAATCTTTTAAGCTTAAAGGCCTTTGTTAAGAGCGGGAGCTGCCTTGAATTTAACGACTTTCTTTGCAGGAACGTTTAATTTATCACCTGTACGCGGATTGCGTACAACTCGGGCGCTCCTCTTATCGACCTTGAATGTACCCATACCAGGGAGCTGAATTCTCTGTCCTTTTTGCATTGCTTTTCCGAAAGCGCCAACGAAAGCGTTAAGGGCTTTTCCGGACTGTTTGATTGACAGGCCTGCATCAGTTGCAATTGAAGTTACTAATTCTTTTTTTGTCATGATGAAAGATTTAAAGGTTAGACCATTGGTTCTAATTGAATACAAATATATTTTATTTTCAGTGATGTACAAATAAATTTTGTCTATTTTGCGCAAATAGTGGCACTTTTAGCAAAAAAAGGGGTATTTTTTGGAGAAACAAGGCACTTTTCGGATAATCAGCGCAACTTAGCACAGGATCTTAATTTCCGTATGCGGATCAGCTGATTTTGTTTAAATCGTGTTGATAAAAAGAATACAGACTTGATTATCAGCGTGTTCCAGATATATTTATCAAAACTTCCAAAAAATCAAAAAAGAATTATCTTTGCGGCGGAGAAATGGCAGAGCGGTCTAATGC
>JBAVOD010000574.1:0-2117 GCA_049691735.1 Bacteroidales bacterium | reverse complement strand
CTGATATTGGCCATTTCAAGCAAATACTGGTTAATGCCTGCAGACCTCAGTGCAAGGCGGAAGGTCCGTTCATGCATGTTAGGGCTGCATGCGGCCACTACTACCCGGTTAAGTTTATTCTCCCTGATATCCTGACCGATCATTTCCTGGCCGGGATTGGAGCACATATATTTATAAGTCTTAGCTAAAACAACATTGGGCAGGCCTGATACGAATTTTGCAACAGCTTCTACATCAACTATTTTAGCAATATTTGTTCCACACATACAAATGTAAACACCTATTCTGCAGTTTTTCATGGGTATTACTTTATAAAGACCGGGACAGATTGTATAATTTCTTCCTGTTTAGTTATTGCATCTCTGCGTATAGCGGCAAAATACATTGCCAGCGGACGATAAATAAGGTGCGACCATTTGCTGAACGGCATCCTGAGCAACCATGGGACAACACACATAAGGTGTATTACATAGGTGATATTAGCCGCTTCATACAGGCCGGTACGATGAAAAACATGCTGGGTAATTCCCGTAAGTACTATCAGGAACAATAGAATCACAAAAACCCAGTCGGTCCCATGCGATTTTTTATACTGGACATAGTTTTTCTTCAGACGGTTCCGAATAAAATAAATGGTACCGGCAATTAATCCGATGCTTGCCAGATACCCGAAAATATGTACACTCCAGTTGATCGCCGGTCCTGATTGCAGCTTCTCGACAAATACCATTACCAGTATGAGCATAGTGACATAGCCCAGCATCAGACCCAGATGTATGAACCAGGGCATAAAAAACGGGTGTTCCTGTTTCTTCTCGCACTCTGAATAGCGTTTCTGGGTCAAAAAATGCCATGGCAGCTGATATAACTCCTTCAGGTAGAGCCACGCCGGAACAGGAAATGTTGTTCCCTTTACCATTACCAGATACCACATATGAAGAGCATTGGCAAACAGAAAAACCACAAGGATCGATCCGACGGTGAGGTCAAACTTGTGAATAAACTGACCTGGCAGAAAAGCATTTTCCCCATCATAAATGTGGATGTTACCGCCCGAAAATCCATAGAGCAGGAGGAATATTCCGGTAAGGAAAGCGACCGCGATTATGGCAGAAATCTCTGTAACGCGCGATTTGAAGAATTGTCGGGCGATTCCTGTAAAATCGTAACGCGATATAAGCCAGCGCCGCAGGCTCATCATTGTCTCGCCCGGATCAGCTTCGCGCGGGCATTGAACCGAGCACTGTCCGCAGTAATAGCACAGCCAGGGTTCGAGTGTTGTTTCAATTTTGTTTTCAAGGCCCATTTGGAGTAACTTCATGGACTTTCGCGGGAATTTATATACGTCATCAGCGTGAGGACACACTGTTGAACAATCACCGCACTGATAGCATAATTGTACATCTTCGGCACCAAAACGGTCCAGATCATCAATGAACATCGGATTTACTCTGATTGCCATAACGAATTCCTTAGAATGTATGTATATTTTTAGCCCGGGTCTCAATTTCTGCAAGTGAAAGGCTGCTCATGTGTCCGATCCCTTTCCTGCTTGTAAAGCTGCCCAGCACACCCGCAGCTACTGCTGAGGCCTGGGCTACAGTGTCGGGTATGTCTTTTGGCGCCTGACACATTCCGGCGACATAAATACCCCCTTTGTCGGTATCGGTAGGACTTCCATTGTAGTCCAGCTCCGAGAACCAGCCATCGGAATCTCTCTGCACTCCCAGCATCCTGCTGATCTCCTCCGTACCCTGAGAAGGAATGAGCCCGACGGCAAGAACCACCATATCAACCTTGAACTCGACCAGCCTGTCATTGAAAATATCCTCACCACGTACGATCATCTGCCCGTTATTCATTGCGACTGAAGCTGAATGCCCGCGGACCACGAAAGTCCCTTCCTGTTTGATGCGTTCGGCAAATTCTTCGTAGCCTTTGCCGAAAGCTCTCATATCAATATAAAACTCATAGACGTTGACATTCGGGATTTTTTCTTTGATCAGGTGGGCGAATTTCAGTGAATACATGCAGCAGACACGCGAACAGTAAGGGTTATACTTCTTGTTTCTGGAACCCACACAATGAATCAGCGCAACACTTTGCGGGGGTATCCC
>JBAVOD010000573.1:0-2761 GCA_049691735.1 Bacteroidales bacterium | reverse complement strand
GGCGACCTTGAGATGATGACCGAAGGTTGCCTCAGCATACCGAACATCAGGGAAGAGGTAAGCCGTGAATCACGCGTCAGGATCAGGTATTACGACGAAAAATGGCAGTTCCACGATGAGGTATACATTGGCTACAAAGCCAGGATTATCCAGCACGAATATGACCACCTCGACGGTATCCTTTTCACCGACAAGGTGAGTCCCCTCAGAAAAAGACTTCTCAAAACCAAGCTGATGGGCATAAGCAAGGGGAGATTCGAAGCAAGCTATAAGACGGTTCTCCCGGGACAGAAAGTTAAGACGGTGTCGTAAACCGCGAGGTGCGAGTTTTTTTTAATCCCGCCAATAAGATTTATTCCCTATAAATTTCTAACTTTATAAAGTCTCATCGCTGCAGACTGTGCTGAACAAGGAAATCCCGTTTCTTCGTATCGGTACTCCATTGTGTGTCGGTATCATTTCAGGCCGGTGGCTTGATCCGGGATCTTTGTTTCTCATTACCGCCGGAGCAATTGTTCTTTCAGGTTTCTGCATCAGCCTTATTTTCAATAAATACCTTGTTAACCTCATCTACGGGTATACCCTGACCATCGCCCTTTTTGTCAGCGGATTTCTCCTTTATGAAAATGAGAAGAGCAGGCTGAGCACTCTGCGGTCCGAAACTGCTACCTACTCATGCACCCTGTCAGAATATCCTGAAGAAAAAGGCAACAGTCTGCGGGCGGTACTAAAACTGAACAGCCTCGCCGGCGAGAACGGAAATATACCATTGAGAGGCTCGTTGCTGATCTATTTCAGAAAAGACTCCTTCACAAAAACGCCTGTTCCCGGCGATAATTTTACACTGATGTGCACTCCCCGGCCGGTTGTCAACCGAGGCAATCCCGACGAGTTTGACTACAAATTCTACCTTGAAAACAGAGGTATAAAATACTCGGGGTTTGCAGGGAAGAACGATATCATTGATCATTCGGCTCCGGATCATCTGAAACTCATCCACAGGGCATTAATTATAAGGGAGAAAATAATTGACATGTACCGCCAGAGAGGCATTACCGGGGAAAGGCTTGCACTGGTCGCGGCAATAACCCTAGGGGAGAAAAGCATGCTGGACGAGGAGCAGAAACTGAACTTTATCAAAGCAGGGGTCATGCATATTATGGCGGTATCCGGTTTACATGCCGTCATTCTTAGCCTTTTTGTATTCAATCTTTTATTCTTCCTGAAGGGGAAATCAAATATCATCAGGATACTGATCACCGTGTTATTCCTGTGGATGTTTGCATTTGTAACCGGACTTACCCCATCAGTCCTTCGGGCAACTCTCATGTTCTCTGTTGTCCAGGCAGGAAAGCTAATGGCAAGGAACGTCAACACCCTGAACTCAGTTCTTGCATCTGCAGTAGTCCTGATGATAATAAGGCCTTCTGTCGTTTTCGATGCGGGCTTCCTCCTCTCCTACTCTGCTGTAATATTCATAGTCTGCTTTTACCAGGATCTGTACATGACTACCAACTTCAAAAGATGGCTACCCGACAAGATCTGGCAGTCGGCAGCAGTAACCCTTGTCGCGCAGGCCGGGACACTTCCACTGACTATCAGCCTGTTCAACAGATTTCCGGCCTGGTTCATAATCACAAACCTAATAATAGTTCCTGTATCGTCTCTCCTGATAATCATTGCCTGCCTTGTACCGCTTACGTTCCCTGTTGTATTCGTCTCGAGGGCAATCGCATCTGCGCTCGATTTCCTTACGGGTCTTACCGCACTCATTGCTGAAAAGGCCTCATCGCTGCCGATGGCATCAATTGAAAATATCGGGATCAGTTCATCCGAATCATTTCTCCTTTTCGGTGCACTATTCCTTACATTATGGTATCTGATGCACCGGCGGTCGTTTACTGTTACATATACGCTTATTTCGCTGCTGCTCTTCTTTATTGCCGGTTTAATAAAGGATTTTAAATCAGCAGCTTCGAGCGAGCTTATAGTTTACAATACCACAACAGGACATTATGCTGTCGGAGTCCGTAACGGGAGAACAGTACACCTCTATTCCGATACTCTGGCAGTCCCTGCCGAGGTACAGCGGCACTGTTCGACAAGAGGGCTTAAGATCAGAACATTTGCTGTAAACGGAAAGGCACTTGAAATTGAAGCTGGAAAGAGCAGGGTACTGATAGCCGGGAATGCCCGGGAGAACCTGCTGAGACTGCGACCGGACTACCTTGTGCTGACAGGATCAAAAGGCCAGATCAAAGGGACACTGAAAAATTCCGGCAGGGTCAGGGCAGTGATTTTGACTTCCGAGAGGCCGGTACGCTCCGGTTGGTACAGCAAACCTGCCGGAGGTAATATCGACTCAGTCCACTTTTGCAGGATCTCAGGTGCTTACCGTGCAAAGCTCTGAATTCATGGCATGAATAGAGTGCAGGAAGCCCCCGGGCAGATTCAAATAAAGGCAGAAAAACTTGAGTATTATGCTATTTATGCCTTATTTTGTTTTTTCTTAATTGTTTATGAGGATAATCATTGCAGGCGCAGGAGAAGTAGGTACACATCTGGCAAAGATGCTGTCGGGCGAGAACCACGAGATCATTTTAATTGACACCGAGGAGTCGCGACTAAAACCAATTGATTCAACTCTTGATGTCCTCACCTTTAATGGTTCCGCTACTTCGATAAATATTTTGCAGGAGGTCCTTCAGAAAAAGACAGACCTTTTCATTGCCGTAACCCACGGGGAGGATACCAATATCAC
>JBAVOD010000572.1:0-6879 GCA_049691735.1 Bacteroidales bacterium | reverse complement strand
CAGGGGTACAATGCTCCTGTCGGGCTTCTGCAGGTAAATGTTGTCGGTACCTGAAGCCGAACTGATAAAGAAGAGAGAGTCATTCCTGAGGTAAACCGACTGGATATTGTTGTTTCCCGGTTCGATGCGGGTAATCCATGATTTTTTCAGGAAGTCATAGGTGATGACTCCTTCGCCCTTCCCCGACAATGTAATGCACGTTACGGTCCTGCTGGTTTCATCCCATGCCGGCCGCTGCAGGTAAGCGTTTTCCGGGACCCTGATCCTTTCAGCAACTGATCCGTCAGCCGAATTCAGGATAACAAGACTATTACTGTTTCCGACGCTGTTCTCGGCGGCTGAGATGAATCTCCCGTCAGGAGATATAGCTGCCGACATGTATCTTGTCCTGTGACTGATCTGGCGCGAAACATGACTTTTCATATCGTAAACCTTTATCACCGACCAGCTCCTGTTCTGCCATCGCGGATCGGAGCGGAACTCTACCCAGACTATCCTGCCTTTCGAATATGACAGGTACCATGGGTACCCGTATCCCGGCTGGAAGATCTTTTTCTCCGACTTTGTCGAAGGTGTTATAAGGACCAGTACCGGCGACCTCGAAAGTGATGTTCTTACCGCGATTATGCTGTCGTCTCCCGCAATTAAAGGCGAGTAATAGTTGACATATCCCTTCTGATCTTCAGGATTCAGCATTACGTAGGATTCGCTTTCCGACCTCGCATTGTCTGAATCCCATATGGTCCTGAGGGTATCAAAGGTCTGATTAAAAAGCCTCTTTTTTGTCAGGTGAGCGCTTCTCTGCAGGCTCAGGTTGACCGGATTGAGAGTGAACGGATCATCGGCAGTAAATCTTAATGCGTTCTTCCACAGGCCCCGGTCATATTTCAGGTACGACCATGCCATGATCTGGAACCCGGTCTGATAATAGTCGGGTACAAAATCCCTGAATGATCCGTTGATCATCTTGTCGTACTTGTACATCCTCCCCTTATCAATTGTAATTGCCTTCAACTCCTTCTGGAATGAGGGATCCCTGCCCCTGCCCGAATTTGACAGGATCGACTCGGAAAAGACTGCATCCCCTTCAAGGAACCACAGCGGCAGCATCGAAGAGACAGCACCCGGCACCTGCTGGCCTGCCAGGTATGACAGAGCTTTTGTAAATCCTTTGTTCAGTGATTCCATCTGGAGCACGTGTGTAAGCTCATGAAGGGTGAGCTGGGTATTGGGGTCGAGGGGAATGGCATTCTGCTCGGGAGTGGGATAGATCTCCATCCTGCTTGGGGCCCAGGCTACATAGCCGTTCGATTCGGTTGTATAGTTGTGGATTATAACAGGAAGCCTGAATCCCGACCGTGGGTACAGCAAACCCAGCCTTGATAACGACTCATCAAGCGACCTGGCAAACTCTGCACCGGCCGTCCCGAACGACCTGGGATAAATGACCCTGAAACTTCCGGTTTTTATCTGCATCCATTTCAGCGAACCCGGATCCTGGCCGGTTTGGTAATACTGCCCTGAAATTATTGCTGAAAACAGGAACAGTGCGGTGCAGATCAGCGGCAGGCGTTTCATCCGTAGTGTTTTTTCAAATGTACTAATAAAACAAGTGAGCGGCCCAATGCCCAATCTTAGTGTGAAAAATTTACTAATTTCGTCGCTTATTTTAATACTTCTGATCAGGTGCATATCAATTTATAGCTGATGAAAAAATACAGGCTGATAAACAATGTGACAGGCTGGGTGATCTTTATTATCGCGGCATTCACATACCTTTCCACAATCGAACCGACAGCGAGCCTGTGGGATTGTGGGGAATTCATTGCCTCCGCGTTCAAGCTTGAGGTAGGCCATCCTCCGGGAAATCCGGTTTTCATGATACTCGCAAATTTCTTCACCGATTTTGCAGGCGGGAATACCTCCAGGGTGGCTGCAATGGTGAATTCGATGTCGGCCCTTGCCAGCGCTTTTACAATCCTGTTCCTTTTCTGGACAATAACTCATCTTGCAAGGAAGATCATTTTAAAAAATGAGAACGAGATCAGCATCGCAAGAATCACTGCGGTAATGGGTGCAGGTATCGTCGGGGCCCTGGCCTACACATTTTCCGATTCGTTCTGGTTTTCAGCTGTTGAGGGCGAGGTTTACGCCTCATCATCATTGTTCACGGCCCTGGTCTTCTGGGCCATACTGAAATGGGAAGATGTAGCCGACGAGCAATACTCGAACAGGTGGATTATCCTGATAGCATTCCTGATGGGACTTTCAATCGGAGTGCACCTTCTGAATCTGCTTACCTTACCGGCAATTGTCCTGGTATATTACTTCAGAAAATATGAGTTCAGCTGGAAAGGGTTTGGCCTTTCAATAGGGATCTCTTTCCTGCTCCTTGCCTTGCTGATGTACGGGATAATGCCTGGTGTGGTCAGGATCTCCTCAAGGTTCGACCTGCTGTTTGTGAATACATTCGGTCTGCCCGCCAACAGCGGGATGATCGTCCATGTAATTCTGATGGCAGCGTTGTTTGTATTTGCGGTAAGGTGCACCTATGTATCATCCGACAGGATAAAAAATACTGTACTTGCATCCGGCGCTTTTCTGCTTACAGGAGTCTGGCTGATCGGGGGATCAGCCATCCCCGACATAATTGTGCTTGCAGCTCTGGTTGGTTACATCTGGTATCTTGCAAAGAAAAGCAGGCCTGTACTGAATACTCTTCTCACTGCGGTCATGGTCATAATGATCGGCTATTCTGCCACGGCAATAATTGTGATAAGGGCTTCCGCAAATACTCCGCTTGACGAAAACCAGCCCGGGCAGCCGTTCAGCCTGCTCTATTTCCTCAACAGGGAGCAATACGGACAGCGGCCCCTGTTCAGCGGTCCGTATTATAATGCTCCGGTTACTGATTATAAGGACGGCAAACCTAAATACGTACTTGAGAATGGTAAATACAAGATCAGCGCTTACGACCTTGAGCGCATCTACGACCCCAGGTTCAACACGCTGTTACCGCGCATGTGGAGTGATGCAGATGAACATGCATCAGTTTATAAGGAATGGGGCAGAATAAAAGGCACCCCGATAACAGTTACAAATTCCGCAGGCGAGAAAGAAATCATCCGTAAACCGAAGTTCAGCGAGAACCTGAAGTTTATGCTGTCGTACCAGTTCGGATACATGTATTTCAGGTATTTTATGTGGAATTTCGCAGGTAAGCAGAATGACACTCAGGGAACCGGAGGAGCTATAAACGGAAACTGGATATCAGGTATTCAATTCATTGACCAGCCAAGGGTAGGAACCTCTGACCTGCCCCCGGGAATGAAGGAAGATACTTCAAGGAACACATATTTTCTGCTGCCTCTGCTTCTGGGGCTGATCGGCGTTTTCTACCAGATGAACCGTGATTACAGGAACTGGTGGGTGATATTGCTTTTGTTCGTGATGACGGGCCTGGCAATAGTCTTTTACCTTAACCAGTCTCCCAACCAGCCGAGGGAAAGGGACTATGCCTATGCCGGTTCATTCTATTTCTTTGCAGTATGGATTGGCCTCGGGGTCCTGGCTCTCTTTGAAGCAATATCAAAACTGACAGGAGAAAAGATTGCTGCCCCGGTATCGGGCCTGATATGCCTTTTTGCTGTACCGGTGATAATGGGCACGCAGAACTGGGACGACCACGACCGCTCGGGCCGGTATCTGGCGCGGGATGTAGCTTTTAACTATCTCAATTCATGTGCAAAGGATGCAATCCTGTTTACTAACGGCGACAACGATACATTCCCGCTATGGTACGCCCAGGAGGTTGAGGGAAAGAGGACCGACGTCCGGGTATGCAACCTGATGCTTCTGAACACCGACTGGTACATTAACCAGATGAAGCTGAAAACTTACGAATCGGATCCGCTTCCAGTAACCCTTCCGGTTCAGAAGTACTATGACGGCATAAATAACCAGGTCTTTATCGTTGAAAAAACAAAGGACCCCGTCAACATTTCAACAATTATTGATTATGTCAAAAGCGACAACAAGGCCACAAAGGTGCAGGTACCCCCTGCAGAATTGCTCGATATAATACCTTCGCGCACGATCAGGATCCCCGTCGACGCTGCACAGGTCATAGCTTCAGGGGCTGTAAAGCCTGAGGATGCCGGCAAAATTGTTCCCTACATTGACATAACCCTGAAGGGTAGTTCGATCCTGAAGAGCCAGCTGATAGTCCTCGACATACTTGCCCATAACAACTGGAAAAGACCAATCTACTTCGTTACAGGTTACCATCCCGACGCCCTGGGTCTTGAACAATACTTTCAGCTTGAAGGCCTTGCCTACAGGCTTGTTCCCATCAAATCGCAAAACAACAACTTGGTCAATTATGGCAGGATAGATCCCGATATCCTCTACGACAATGTGATGAACAAGTTCGTTTGGGGTGGTGCCAACGATCCTAAAGTCAACCTCGATTATAATCATATCAGGACCCTGATAGTTGTCAAGGCAAGGCTGGCTTATGCAAAGCTGGCTGAATCGCTCGCCGCTCAGGGTAAGAATGAGAAGGCAGTTGAGGTACTTAACCGCTGCCTTGACGTGCTGCCGGCAAGCAAATTCCCTGTCGATCCCTATTATTCCGACCTTATCGAAGGTTACTTCATGGCCGGAGATTCTGCCAGAGCTGTCGAACTGACTAAGGGGATGTGCGATTATTACTACAAAAGGCTCGATTATTTCCTGAAGCAGGATCCCTATGTGATCAGCTCAGCCGAATATGAGATACAATCGGCAATAGAGTACAGTTCCAGGGCTGCGGGTTTCTGCAGCGCAAACGGCCAAACGGAGCTTGGGGAAGAGATCACTAAGAAACTTGAAGGATATTATGCTGTGTATATCAGCCGGCAGAAACCCCTGCTAAAATAGGGTGATCAGAGGTACGAAACACTTGTTGAGACTTCCTGTCTGAAATATTTCTCGAGCAGGGAGTATACATTTTCGGGATAAACGGGCTTGAGTATATATTCACTGCATCCGGCAATATATGCATCCGCTTTTGTCTGTTCTGACGAATAAGCTGTGATCATCAGGACCGGCACATTTTTCCTCGTCTTTCTGAACATACGCGTGCAGTCGACACCGTTGATGAGAGGTATGAGGAAGTCCATTATAACGAGATCTATCTTTGCTTCCCCGTTGTTAATAAAATCAACGAAATCCCTTCCGGTACGGAATTTGACCACACTTGCACCTGAACTCTGCAGAAGAGTTTCATAGTACCTGATAGAGGGAACATCATCTTCAACGATGGCAATAGTTTTTCCCTTCAACCCTAAGCTGCTGAAATTCAGCGACATTATAAATTTGTTAAAGTCTTTTATATATTAGGCAAGATACTAACACCGGGGTAATAAAAAATCTCAAATGACAACAACTTATCAACAAATTTAATGCCGATAAATTAATAATCAAACAATTTTTGAAGGTAAAAAAATATTTTCCCGAATGATTTCAGGGGAGGAGTCACTTACCGGTCTGACAGGGGATCAGAGCTGCTGATCCCTTGAACTGCATATTAACGGCATTCCCAGGAGATCGTGGTTGTGCCGTTTACATAATCGGGAGTTGCCTGAATGGCCGCAAGCTTTGAATCACAGTATTCAGTCTCAGGTCCTTCCTGGACCACCGCTCCGCTAACATATGTTACCTGCCTGCATACTTTACAGGTTCCGAGCGATTCGCAGGCGGTAAAAGCCCACGAGGCGATAACAAACAACACGCCGAAAAGAAGGTTCTTTTTCATCTGCAAAACTGGTTTCAAGGCTCTCAGGAAGTTTTTCCCGGGGATCATTTACTATTAAACGCAGGTTTTTTAAAAATATTAGTTAATTTGACGCAACAATTTTGATAAACCTCAGTCCTTATGCTGGAATGAAACTATAATACAGTAAAATTTTTTGTCATGGAAGATACTCGAATGAAAAAACATGTGACCGTGGTCGGGGCGATTCATATTGGCTTCGGGATCCTTGGTCTGATTCTGGCTATGGGGGCATTTTTTGCACTGAATTTTGCAAGAGGATTTGTTAAAGGAGAAGAGGTCCCCACAATGGTTCTGGGATTCCTTTCCGTAAGTATCCCGTTGCTGGTGGGGTTCATGTCAACGCTCGGCCTGGTAGGTGGTATCGGCCTCCTTTCCTTTCAGCCGTGGGCACGCTACCTTGTCATCGTTGTTGCCGCGCTTGGATGTCTGAATATACCCATAGGGACACTGAAAGGAGTCTATTCACTATGGGTGCTGCTTCAGGACGATACGGTCAAACTCTTTGAGCCCAACCGGCCGGTTAGAAACCAGTGACCACTGAAAGAAGAAATTCTCGCAGATTTCCGCTGAGTCTAACGCAGATTTCCGCAGAGAATTAAAACAGTAGCTTATTCTATAACAAGTACCTCCGCCCCTTTCAGGGGAGGTGCCCGAAGGGCAGAGGGGTCGCTGATCCCTTCAACAACCCTTATTCTATAACAAGTACCTCCGCCCGTTTCAGGGGAGGTGCCCGCCAGGGCAGAGGGGTCACGCCTTCACGCCTTAAACAACATTGATTCTAAAATCAGCATTAATGAGACGGGTCTCCGTGTTTTTTTTTAAATTGTCGCAAAAACAACCTCTATGAGCGACGACAACAAAATAATCTTTACCATGTCGCGGGTGGGGAAAACATTCCCGCCCCACAGGCAGGTACTTAAGGATATTTCGCTTTCATTTTTCCTGGGCGCCAAGATCGGAATAATAGGCCTTAACGGATCAGGGAAATCAACTCTTATGAAGATCATCGCCGGGGTCGAAAAGGAATACCAGGGACAGGTTACATTTCTGCCCGGCTATTC
>JBAVOD010000571.1:0-3027 GCA_049691735.1 Bacteroidales bacterium | reverse complement strand
CTGTTGCGGCACCTCCACATTCCCTATTTGGCGCATCCGCTTCTTACCTTTCTTCTGCTTCTCAAGAAGCTTTCTTTTTCTTGTGATATCACCTCCGTAGCACTTGGCAGTAACATCTTTACGCACTGCTTTTACGGTTTCTCTTGCAATTATCTTTGCGCCTATAGCAGCCTGGATCGCTATCTCAAATTGCTGCCTCGGTATGAGCTCCTTCAGTTTTACACACATTTTCCGGCCAAATTCATATGCGTGTCCCCTGAATATCAGGGTCGACAGTGCATCGACCATTTCACCGTTGAGCAGAATATCGAGCCTCACAAGATCAGCTTTCTGGTAAGTAGTATAATAATAATCGAACGAGGCGTATCCCTTTGAAATGCTTTTCAGCTTGTCATAGAAATCAAATACAATCTCAGAAAGTGGCATCTCGAACGTAAGTTCTACCCTGTCGCGGGTGAGATAGATCTGGTTCTTGAGGGTACCTCTTTTATCGATGCATAGTTTCATGATCGGACCGACAAATTCAGATTTGGTTATGACCTGGGCAATTATATAAGGTTCCTCAATCCGGTCGATATTGGTTGTCGGAGGCATTCCCGAAGGATTATGGACATCGATTCCCTCTCCCCTGGTCGTATAAACCCTGAACGATACATTAGGAACGGTTGTAATGACATCCATGTCAAATTCCCTGTCAAGGCGTTCCTGAATTATCTCCATATGAAGAAGACCAAGGAAGCCGCACCTGAAACCGAATCCCAGCGCCGCAGATGATTCCGGAACGAACGAAAGCGATGCGTCGTTAAGCTGAAGCTTCTCGATCGACGACCTCAGATCTTCATATTCATCTGCGTCGACGGGGTAAAGGCCCGCAAAGACCATCGGCTTCACGTCCTCAAAACCTGCAATTGCCTGATCGCAAGGATTCCTGACATTGGTGATCGTATCGCCAACCTTTACCTCAGATGATATCTTGGTTCCTGAGATGATGTACCCCACGTCACCTGCCAGTAATTCTTCGCGCGGGTCCTGCTTAAGCTTCAGCACTCCAATTTCCTCTGCATTGTATTCATGCCCGGTACTGAAGAATTTTATCCTCTCACCTCTTCTCAGAGTGCCGTTCACTATCTTGAAATAAGCAATTATGCCTCTGAACGAGTTGAATATTGAATCAAAGATAAGAGCCTGCAGCGGGGCTTCCGGATCACCTGACGGAGACGGGATACGCGTTATAATTTCCGAAAGTATCCTGTCGATTCCCATTCCCGTTTTTGCGCTGGCTTCAATTATTTCATCCCTGCCGCATCCCAACAGATCGACTATCTGGTCTTTAACCTCCTCAGGCATTGCATTGGCCATATCCATCTTGTTCAGGACAGGTATTATTTCGAGATTCTGGTCTATCGCCATGTACATGTTTGATATTGTCTGCGCCTGAATTCCCTGTGTGGCATCGATCACCAGCAGGGCCCCCTCACAGGCAACTATCGACCTGGATACTTCGTATGAAAAGTCGACATGTCCGGGCGTATCAATAAGGTTCAGATAATATTTTTTACCCTCCTCTTCGTATTCCATCTGGATAGCGTGGCTCTTGATTGTAATTCCTCTTTCTCTTTCAAGCTCCATGTCATCGAGCACCTGGTCCTGGAATTCTCTCTCCGTAACACTATGTGTTTTTTCGAGGAGTCTGTCGGCCAGCGTACTCTTTCCGTGGTCGATATGGGCTATTATACAGAAATTGCGGATGTTGTGCATTAATCAGGGATCAGGAATTCAGCTGCAAATATATAAAAAACTGGGAGAAGCCTGACGTCTGAAAACAGATGCAAAGTGCAGGGTAGGAAAACAAGTTGCGGGGTGCGGGATGCCAGGTGCGGGGTGGAAACCTTCAGTTTTGCTTTCTGCGGAAATCTGTCCAAAACTCTGCGCAAATCTGCGAGAAACTCTTTATGGGCATGACCTGCAAAGCTTGCACGACTTTATAAAAAAAAAGCCGTCCCAGCAAATCTGAGACGGCTTCCGGTAACAGATTACCTGTATCTGCTAATATGGTGGCATTCCGCCGCCCATACCCTGCGGTGACATTGCCGGTTTATCTTCCTTCTCTTCGACAATGACAGCCTCTGTTGTAAGGAACATACCTGCGACAGATGCTGCATTTTCAAGAGCTACCCTGACAACCTTGACAGGGTCAATAACGCCTGAAGCATAAAGTTTTTCATACTTGTCAGTCTGGGCATTGTACCCGTAATCATCTTTACCTGCCTTAACAGCCTGGGCAACAACTGCACCCTCCCTGCCGGCATTGACGGCTATCTGACGCAGAGGCTCTTCAATTGCCCTCTTGATAATTTCAATTCCGGTAGTCTGGTCTTCATTGTCACCTTTCAGCTTATCGATAGATGCAATTGCCCTGATATACGCAACACCTCCGCCGGGAACAATACCTTCTTCAATTGCAGCACGGGTTGCATGAAGTGAGTCGTCAACGCGATCTTTTTTATTCTTCATTTCAACCTCTGATGCAGCACCGATATAGAGAACTGCAACACCTCCCGACAATTTGGCAAGACGTTCCTGAAGCTTCTCCTTATCATAATCGGAGGTTGTTGTTGTCATCTGCTGCTTGATCTGTGCTATCCTGGCTTTGATCATGTCCTTGTCGCCGTATCCGTTGACAATGGTAGTATTCTCCTTGTTAACTGTTACCTTTTCAGCGGTTCCCAGCATATCAAGGGTTGCATGTTCAAGTTTCAGTCCTTTTTCTTCTGAAATCACGGTACCTCCTGTCAGAATGGCGATATCTTCAAGCATTTCTTTCCTCCTGTCGCCAAATCCGGGAGCCTTTACCGAACAAACCTTAAGCGAACCCCGCAGCCTGTTGACCACGAGTGTTGCGAGAGCTTCTCCTTCAACATCTTCAGAAATGATAAGAAGCGGACGTCCTGTTTGTGCTGTTGCTTCAAGGATCGGCAGAAGGTCTTTCATTGTTGATATCTTCTTGTCATAGATCAGGATATATGG
>JBAVOD010000570.1:0-4826 GCA_049691735.1 Bacteroidales bacterium | reverse complement strand
GCATATATGTTCAGCGAAGTAGCATGCATATATCCTATCACACCCTCCTCCACAATGGCAGAGTATATTGACGAATGGGCTGCCAACGGACTTAAGAATATTTTCGGCGAACAGGTAAAGGTTGTTGAAATGCAGTCGGAAGCAGGCGCTGCCGGTGCAGTACACGGAGCACTTCAGACGGGAGCACTTACCTCGACGTTTACCGCGTCGCAGGGACTTCTACTGATGATTCCGAACATGTACAAAATTGCAGCCGAGCTGCTTCCCGGAGTCTTTCATGTAAGTGCCAGGACTGTTGCTGCACATGCGCTGTCTATTTTCGGTGACCATAGCGATATTTATGCAACCAGGCAGACAGGATTCGCCATGCTCGCAAGCGGAAGCGTGCAGGAGGTGATGGATCTCTCGGGAGTTGCCCATCTTTCAGCAATCAAATCAAGGATCCCTTTTCTGCATTTCTTTGACGGCTTCAGAACCTCGGCCGAAGTCCAGAAGATCGAAGTACTTGAGATTGAAGACCTGAAGAAACTTCTCGATATGAAAGCTCTCGCCATGTTCCGTGAAAGTGCAATGAATCCAGAACATCCTGTTACAAGAGGAACAGCCCAGAACCCCGATATATTCTTCCAGGCAAAGGAAGCAATAAACCCGTTCTACGAACCGATCCCCGATATCGTGGCTTCATATATGTCCGAAGTTTCGAAACTCACCGGAAGAGAGTACAAACCATTTACCTATTACGGCGCTGCCGACGCGGAGAACATAATTATAGCTATGGGCTCAGTGACTGAAACAACAAAGGAAGTCATTGATTACCTGATGGCGAAAGGTGAAAAAGTGGGACTGGTGACGGTTCACCTTTACAGGCCGTTCTCCTCAGAATATTTCATGAAGATATTTCCCAGTTCGGTAAAAAGAATATCAGTGCTTGACAGGACCAAGGAACCCGGAGCTCCGGGTGAACCTCTCTACCTCGACATCAAGGAAATGTTCTATGACAGTACCGAAAGGCCATTGATCCTCGGAGGCCGGTACGGACTGAGCTCCAAGGATACCACACCTTCACAGGTACTTTCAGTCTTTGAGAACATGAAGCTGAAGGAACCGAAAAATCATTTCACCGTTGGGATTGTTGACGATGTCACATTTACTTCCCTCCCGGTGCTGCCTGAAATCCATGTAGCACTTCCCGGAACCTATTCAGCAAAATTTTATGGTCTGGGTTCTGACGGAACAGTGGGCGCCAACAAGAATTCGATCAAAATAATCGGTGACACCACAGATAAATATTGCCAGGCATATTTTGCCTACGATTCAAAGAAATCGGGCGGAATAACAACATCGCACCTCAGGTTTGGTGACAAACCGATCCGTTCACCCTACCTTGTGAATACACCTGACTTTGTTGCCTGTCACGTGCCGTCATATCTTGACAAATACGACATGCTGAAGGGCCTCAAGAAAAACGGGACTTTCCTCCTGAACTCGATATGGAATGCTGAAGAGACCAAAAAAAGACTTCCCGACCATATGAAGAAATATATGGCTGAGAACAACATCAACTTTTACATAATTAACGCAACAGTCATAGCTGAGGAGATCGGACTCGGAAATCGCACCAATACGATTATGCAGGCTGCCTTTTTTAAGCTTGCAAATGTCATTCCGTATGAGAAAGCCGAGACTCAGATGAAGAAGGCGATCCTCAAGTCCTACGGCCGAAAGGGAGAAGAGGTTGTGAACATGAACTATGCAGCCGTTGACAAGGGAAGCCAGGTAACAAAAGTTGAAGTCCCCGCCGTATGGGCCGGTATTGAGGTAAAAAAACAGCCGGATACGCGTGTTTTACCCGAATTCATCAGGGAGGTTATGGAGCCTATCAATCAACTGAAAGGTGACGATCTTCCGGTAAGTGCATTCAAAGGCAGGGAAGACGGTACCTTCCCGTCAGGCACAACTTCATATGAAAAGCGCGGAATTGCTGTAAACGTTCCTGAATGGCAGCCTGATGAATGTATCCAGTGCAATCAGTGTTCTTATGTGTGCCCTCATGCAGTGATCAGGCCGTTCCTGCTGACTGATGCGGAAGCAGCAAATGCTCCGTCCGGCACACAATTTATTCAGGGGATACCGGGGGTTTTGAAAGCATATAAATTCAGGGTACAGGTAAGTGTTCTGGACTGTACGGGATGCGGTAATTGTGCTGATGTTTGTCCTTCAAAGAAGAAGGCTCTTATAATGAAACCTCTCGAAACGCAGCTTGCCGAAGCACCTAATTGGACTTACATGCACGAAACCATAGGATATAAAGATACCCTGGTTGATAAATTCCTTAATGTCAAGAACAGTCAGTTCTCACAGCCGCTATTTGAGTTTTCAGGCGCATGCGCAGGCTGTGGTGAGACACCATATATAAAGACAATTACCCAGCTTTTCGGAGATCGGATGATAGTATCAAATGCAACAGGATGCTCATCAATTTACGGAGGCTCTGCACCTTCGACCCCATATACCCATAATAAGAAGGGCTTCGGCCCTGCATGGGCCAATTCATTGTTTGAGGACAATGCTGAATTCGGAATGGGTATGTCAATTGGCGCAAATAAGCTCAGAAACAGGATTGTACGTCTGATGAACGAAGCTCTCTCCAACGGCATCGGAGATGAAACCAAAACAGCTTTTGAAGAGTGGCTGAGTAAGAAGGACCTTGCGGAACCTTCAAGAATAGCTTCACAGAAGGTTATCGAAGCCTGCCGGAAAGAAAATTCAGAAGTTGCAAAAGAAATACTGAGTCTCAGCCAGTACCTGGTGAAGAAATCCCACTGGATCTTCGGTGGTGATGGCTGGGCATACGATATTGGTTACGGAGGACTCGATCATGTGATCGCAAGTGCTGAGGATGTAAACATACTGGTGCTTGACACAGAGGTTTATTCAAATACCGGCGGACAGGCATCAAAATCGACACCGGCAGGAGCTGTGGCAAAATTCGCTGCCTCAGGTAAAAAGATCCGCAAGAAGGATCTTGGCCAGATGGCCATGAGCTACGGGTACGTTTATGTTGCGCAGGTCGCAATGGGAGCAAGCAATCCCCAGTACCTTAAAGCAATAAGGGAAGCAGAAGCTTATCCCGGTCCGTCACTGATCATTGCATATGCACCATGTATCAATCATGGACTGAGGGATGGAATGGGCAGGACACAGGCCCAGGAGAAATTCGCTGTCGAATCGGGCTACTGGCATCTTTACAGGTACAACCCGCTTCTTGAAAAAGAAGGCAAAAACCCGTTTACCCTCGATTCAAAGGAGCCTGACTGGGCAAAATTCCAGGAGTTCCTGAAATCGGAAGTGCGTTATACATCGCTCACAAAATCGTTCCCTGCCGAAGCTGAAGTTCTCTTCAAGGCAGCCGAGGAAAATGCAAAGTGGAGATATAACAGCTACAAAAGGCTTGCGGCGATGGAGTATACCAAAACCGAGTAGAAATTTTTAACCGCTCAGAGTTTAACCCACTCAGAGGCTGTCTCAAAAGGACAGCCTCTTTTTATAACCACCGGGTACGAGGTGACCTGGGGACAACCCATCCCTCACAATTTCCCGGATGTCGACGTTAAAAAAATTTTGTACTTTTGCACCCGGCTCGAGATTATGGCACGAATTGTTGCAATAGATTACGGAAAGAAAAGAATCGGCATCGCTGTTACCGATCCCTTGCAGATGATCGCTTCTCCGCTGATAACAGTCAAAACCGGTGAATTTGATGCGTTCATTTCAGAATACGTTAAAAAGGAACAGGTCGAATCGTTTGTGATCGGATATCCGGTCCAAATGAACCACTCGGGAGCTGAAAATGTTAAAGATGTCAAAGTGTTCATTAAAAAAATTGAGAAGACATTCCCTGACAGGCAGATCTATCTTGTAGATGAGAGACTTACCTCCAGGATGGCTTCAAAGGCAATAATAGAAGGCGGGGTCAGGAAAAAAGACCGGCAGGACAAGTCGCTCGTCGACAGGATCAGCGCAGCAATAATCCTGCAGTCTTATCTTGACAGAAGAGCCATGGAAAGGAATAAAAAAGAGTGAAATGACCTATCCCATTGTAATATACGGACACCCGGTCCTCAGAAAAGTTGCTGAAGATCTCGATCAGGATTACCCCGGCCTCGAACAGCTTGTCGCTGATCTTTTCGAGACATTGTATAAAGCCGAAGGCCTGGGACTTGCAGCACCCCAGATCGGAAAATCGATCAGGATCTTCGTGATTGACGGAAGCCCGGCAGGAGAAGATGAACCCGATCTGGCAGAATTCAAAAAGGTATTCATTAACGCACATATAATCGAAAGGTCAGGCGACCTTGAGATGATGACCGAAGGTTGCCTCAGCATACCGAACATCAGGGAAGAGGTAAGCCGTGAATCGCGCGTCAGGATCAGGTATTACGACGACAAATGGCATTTCCACGATGAGGTATACAATGGCTACAAAGCCAGAATAATCCAGCACGAATATGACCATCTCGACGGTATCCTTTTCACCGACAAGGTCAGTCCCCTCAGGAAAAGACTTCTCAAAACCAAGCTGTCGGCCATAAGCAAGGGGAGATTCGAAGCAAGCTACAAGACGGTTCTCCCGGGACAAAAAGTTAAATCGGTGTCGTAAACCGCGAGGTGCGGGGTGTTGGGAGCAAGAAGCACAGAGCACAGAGCAAGAAGGTGCGAGTTGCGGGGTGCGAGTTGCGAGGTGATTCGGGATCGAAGCGATCGGAGACCCCTCTGCCCTCCGCGTGCTAGCGGAGGGCACCTCCCCTGTGAGGGGAGGAGGTACT
>JBAVOD010000569.1:0-3002 GCA_049691735.1 Bacteroidales bacterium | reverse complement strand
TATCCGAGCCATTTAAGACAGGATCGAGGTATACCGAAATAACCTGATCAGAGGTGTGCTCATTCAGCTCGAGGAACCGTGTGGAATCGATTGGAAATTCCTTATCAATCAGCCTTAAGAACCGTCTTGCGCTCCGGGTCTCCTCTACCACAAAAATCCTGAGCGACCTGGTGATATCCAGCACTTTGTCAGGAATTACCTTCCGGTAATCATTGTCACCAAGGGTCACTGGGATCAGAAATATTTTACCCGGCATGCAAAATGATTTTGATAATATTGTAAATTTAAGAATTAGGCGAATAAATTAAAGATCCCCTTGTTATAAATTTAAACTGTTGTCAGTTAGGGATTTTTAATATAGGTTTGCGCTGGATTTTAAAAAGGTGAAAGTAACTTTTCTGGGTACCGGGACCTCGCAGGGTATACCTGTAATTGCATGTGATTGTGAGACATGCCTCTCGAATGACGTTCATGATAAGAGGTTAAGGACCTCGGCAATGATCGAAAAAGACGGGACCAGGATCGTTATTGATGCCGGACCCGACTTCAGACAGCAGATGCTCAGGGAAAATGTAAGGAAGCTTGATGCAATAGTCCTTACCCATGAGCACAAGGATCACATCGCAGGTCTTGATGATGTGAGGGCTTTCAATTACAGGAGCCAGGATGCCATCGATATCTATGCGGAAGAAAGGGTCCAGAAGGCGGTAAAAAAAGAATATTCCTATGTATTCGCCGAATACCAGTATCCGGGTATACCTAAAATGAGGCTGAACCCGATACCGGAAGAAGGTTTTACTGTAAAGGGAATGCTGCTTATCCCCTTAAGGGTATTTCATTACCGGCTTCCCGTTTATGGCTTCAGGACCGGTGATTTTGCTTACATCACCGATGCAAATTATATCCCCGAGGAGACCAGGGAGAAGATCTATGGTGTCAAATATCTGGTTATTAATGCGCTGAGAAAAGAAAAGCATATCTCACACTTTAGCCTGCGCGAATCGGTCGATTTCATCAGGCAGATTTCGCCCAGAAAAGCCTTCATTACACACATAAGCCACCAGATGGGTAAATACGAAAATGTTTCGCGGGAACTGTCGCCCGGAATTGAACTGGCTTACGACGGGTTGACCATAGTCTGTGACGGGTAAGTGCCCTCTGATCACCTCCGTTTATAGCTTTTACCAAGCTTCTTCTGATAATCTTTAGAAAAATAGTATCTGTTACGGCCCAGATGCTGGGTGTTATCCCTTGAAGCATTTACTCTTTTTTCAAAGAAGGGATCCTTTCTTGAAGATGCACAGCCGGTACTGAAACTAATAAAAAAAGCGCAAATCACAGGGAGGATAATGCAAAAAGCACCTGTCAGGTCAAATGTCCGCTTCAAAAGTGATTTTATTAGTATTCTGTTAGTTTTAAAATGCATAAATTTAATGCGTTAAACTTAAAATCCTAAAAATGATCCCGCGCACCAGGCTAATTCCTTTTATCTCCTTAGTTCTAATGTTAATGAATTGTTTTTCAGCACGATCACAATCTCTTGCAAAAGTCAGTGTTGCCGATCAGACAGGATTAAACTCAGACAAAATCACCTTGTCCGACAGCACCAGCCTTGTATTTAAACGGAAAAAACCGGTTTTAAGTTTCCTGATCGACGAAAAAAAGTATTCAACAGATGCACAGTCAGTGACAAAGTCTGACAGCACATATACAGTTTTGATCGACAGGGTAAAACTGATTTACCGTAAGCCCGTTTCACCTTTCCCGGGCTGGAGCTGTGAGTTCGAATTTGAAAATGTATCTCCTGATACTGTCTCGATAAGCAATGTTGTGCCTTTCGGGCAGGACAGTACTTCAGTTAATATTACCGGCAAAGGACCTCAGGATCTTGCAAGGGCATATCTTTTCAGGCCCGGTTACCGCCCTCTGAGGATCATTTTACCCGACAATGCCTGGGAGATGGGCTATACTTCATTTGAAGCGGGAAACAACATATCAGTATGCGCGATAGCAAGGCGGGTAAAAATCGTGAGGGGAGAGAAACAAAGGTACCGGACACTGCTGCCTCCGAAGGGCAAAGTATTTTACAGAGTATATGCCGATGTTTTCAGAGGCGATTGGCAAAACGGATTGAAGCTCATGTTCAGGGACAGATATCTTTATGATCTTCTGAATTTTGACGACTCACTGTACAGACGGCCCGACCTCCAGTGGATAAAGGATTGTTACCTGATGGTCCTGCAGATGGCATGGGACAGGGAATTCTATGACAGGATCACCGGCAGATATACTTTCGCCGATGTTCTGAGGAAAGGGAACGAACTTTTCGGTAATATCGATATTTACGGTATCTGGCCTACCTGGCCGAGGCTCGGTCTTGATCCGCGCAACCAGTGGGATATGTACCGTGATCTTCCGGGTGGAACGACCCAACTAAGGAACTTTGCCAGGCTGTCGCGCCAGAACAATACCAGGTTCTTTATAGAGTATAACCCCTGGGACAACAGTACCCGTTATGAAGATCAGATCAAAGGAATGGCTCAGATCATAAAGGAAGTCGAAGCCGACGGAGTTGTCCTTGATACAAAGGGGAGTTCAAGCTATCAACTCCAGACAGCAGCCGACAGCGTAAGGAAGGGGGTCATAATGTACTCTGAAGGAATGCCTGTTCCAAAAGACATGCCTGGAATAATAGCGGCCAGAGTGCACAATGCCATTTACCTGAGCCCTGAATTGAATATGAACAAGCTGATCAAACCTGATTTTACAATATTCAGGGTTTGCGATATTGGCGAATATCTTATACACAGGGAGCTGTCAATCGCATTTTTCAACGGATACGGCAGCGAGCTGAATATGATGCGGCCCGGTGGCAGGGATGACAGTTACAGGGCAGATCTTGATTACCTTGCCCGCACTACCTATACCCTGAGGCAGAATAATGATGCTTTCCTTGATTATAACTGGACACCGCTGGTTGAAACAACTGCTGACAGTATTTA
>JBAVOD010000568.1:0-10201 GCA_049691735.1 Bacteroidales bacterium | reverse complement strand
ACATATCCCTTCTTCTCTCACAGCCAGGTACTTAACTGTAATTTTGAGATCAGAGGCAAAGGATATCTATTGCTGGAAGGGTTACCCGCGAAAAAAGATTTTGAGGCTGCCTTTTGAGATCAGTGAGACTCCGGGTAATTACAGGTACATTGCGGAAATAACTTCCGGGTCCGGATCAAAATTCAGGGCCGAAGCACTCCTGACTCTCCTCAGGTATAAACCTAACGAAGTAAAGACTGACCGGCTGACAGGGGGATTGATCTGCAGCAACAGGATCTTCTTTCCTTTTGGCTTTTACTGTTATTCACCGGTTCACCCGACTCTTCCTGAAGAGGAGGTTGTAAAGGGATTCAACATGATCTCTCCATACCAGAGGATAATCCCCTCAACTCTCGCAAAAAGAAAGGAGTACATGGACAGATGTGCGGGGCTCGGCATGAAGGTCCATTACAATCTCATCTCGGTTTCAGGCGGAGGGGGCGGCGTGGGCTCTGCAATTGATGAAATGAACGAAGTACAAAAAAAGTCACTTCTTATTGAAGAAATACAAACCTTTATGGATCACCCTGCTCTGCTTGGGTGGTACGTTGCTGATGAGCCGGATGGGTTTAGGGTACCGCCCGAAAAACTGTTCGAAATTTATAAGACCGTCAGGGAAATTGATCCATGGCATCCTGTATCAGTGGTTTTTATGGCGCCTTACCTCTCGTCAAAAAAATACGCTGACGCCCTCGATATAGTGATGGCTGATCCATATCCGGTCCCTAACTCTGCAATCTCACTTACAGGAGATGCAGCATCACGGCTCCGGGCCGAATTTGAAGGACGGAAGCCTGTCTGGATAGTTCCGCAGGCCTTTGGCGGGAGTGAATTGTGGGCACGCGAACCATCGCTTCAGGAGATCAGGTCCATGACATATCAGGCAATAATTAACGGTGCCAGAGGGATCCAGTATTTTGTCAGGCAGGGGCCAAACTTGTTCCCGAAGTCGACAGCCACCTGGAATGAGTGCGGCCGGATGGCTCTCGAGATAGCTGAGATAACGCCATGGCTGCTTTCAGATGAAGAAGCGAACAAGGTCACCTCATTTCCAGGGAATATACAAGTGCTGTCGGCCCTGCACAACGGGCAGCTGATTGTAGTGGCCGTCAATACTTCAAACTCACCTCAAAGGGCTGATTTCAGGGTCGGCGGCATAAAAGGGCGGTCGGCCCGGGTACTGTTTGAAAACAGAAGTCTCGCCGTAAACTCAGGACAATTTTCCGATTACCTCTCAGCATACGGGTCCCAGGTTTACCTTATCAACACTGAAAAAGAAACAGCATCACCCTCTGCGTACCCTACATACAGGGGCAACCTTATCAGGGACCCGGGATTTGAGGATATCTCGAGTCCGGGAGTACCGGCATCGTGCTACGCGTGGACAGAAGGTGACAGGGGTGCAACATATTTTGTGGATTCCAGGGAGCATTTTGAAGGCGATCACTCCCTCAGGATTACAACCCCGGAAGAAAACAGGGGATGCAGGCTGAGATTTTATCCCGTGAAGATATCCGGAGGAAAGACTTATATGCTCTCCATCCGTGCAAAGACTGATACCGCACAGCTGTCATACCCAAATCGGAGCGAGCTTTATTTTGAGCTCGGACTCGGTGAATACGGAAAAGAGAGATTCGTTCCCGAAAATGAATGGCAGGAATACCTTATGCGGGTTACGATCCCGTCCGATACGGTCGCTTCGCAAAAGGTGAACGCCCTGCTACGGATGCCGGGTAAAGGAGTGGCATGGTTTGATATGCTTCAGCTGTTTGAAGCTGAAGACATTAACAGAAGCATAAATCCCGATGTCGGAAATGCGATGATACCAGAACTTAATCTCATATACTTGAAATGAATAAAATTGTTTCTATCCTTTCGGTAATTATTGCGGTGCTCCTGTTTTCATGCTCGGGCAACGAAATGAATATCAGCTACAATGGGAATCCTGCTCCACTGAGGCAGAATGCATACATTAAGCTGCCACTTGGTTCAGTGAGAGCTGCCGGCTGGCTCAAATCGCAGCTTGAGGCCCAGGCCGGAGGGCTCACGGGCAATCTTGATGATTTCTGGCCCGATCTTGTCAATTCATCGTGGAAAGGAGGTAGAGGCGAAGCATGGGAAAGGGGGCCGTACTACCTCGACGGACTCATACCCCTTGCCTATATCCTTGATGATCAGAAACTGATCGCCAAGGTAAAAACATGGATTGAGCCAATCCTGGCAAGCCAGACCGACAGCGGCTGGTACGGACCGGTAAAAAACAGGGACAGGTGGCCCCTGGCAGTAGCCAATAAGGTACTGATGCAGTATTACGATGCTACACATGACGAACGTGCCCTCAATGTTCTTCTCAAATATTTCAGGTATCTGCAGAAAACACCTCCCGACTGGCCCGACAAGGATTGGCGGGGCGTAAGGGCTATGGAAAATGCAGTGACCGGTTATTGGCTGTACAGGCAGACAAAGGAGCCCTGGATTCTTGACGTTATAAGCTCAATACAGAACAACAGCAGGGACTGGACACTCTATTATGAGAAATTTCCATGGGATTCCGTAGCACTGGCCGAAAAGAAGATCCCTATTGAGGGACCTGAAGGTATGACCGCCCACGGAGTCAACAATGCGATGGCAATAAAATATCCCGGACTATGGTATCAACAGTCAAAAGATGAGAGATACCGAAATGCAGTTTTTGCCGGATTGAAAAAATATGATCTGAACCATGGCCAGGTCGGGGGCAGGTTCTCGGCCGATGAGCATCTTTCAGGCAAATCCCCGGCCAGGGGAACTGAACTGTGCACAGTCGTCGAATATATGTTCTCGATGGAAGAACTTTATGAGATTCTGGGCGATAACCGTCTGGCCGACAGGCTGGAACTTCTTGCTTTCAATTCATTGGCAGGGACTACAACCCCTGACATGTGGGCTCACCAGTATGACCAGCAGGCGAACCAGGTTCTTGTAAGCGCCGATAAGCGCGACTGGAGCTCAAACGGCATCTACTCAAATATTTACGGCCTGATGCCAAATTTTGCCTGCTGCCTGGCAAACATGCACCAGGGATGGCCAAAGTTTACCGAAAGCCTCTGGATGGCTACAAACGACAACGGGCTTATTGCTGTCGCATACAGCCCTTCGGTTGTGACCGCAAAAGTGTCAAAAGGGATTGAGGTAACTGTTTCAGAGGAAACGAATTACCCGTTCGACGGGCACATAAAATTCAGGATCAGCTCCCCTAGGGCTGTCAGGTTTCCTTTGTATTTCAGGGTACCAGGCTGGGCTGATTCAGTTAACATCACTTATAAAAACAAAACCATCAAAGGATCCTCCGGGTCTACAGTAAAGTTACTGGCCAAATGGAATCCTGATGATGAGATAGTTATGGATATTCCAATGAAGATCAGGGTGGAAAAGAGATATAATAACTCGCTCTCACTGCTGCGCGGGCCAGTCTATTTCTCCCTAAGGATGGCTAAAGAGTATAAGAGCATCAAGCCGAACTATGATAATTTTGGTTACAAGGGAAGCATTGACTGGGAAATTGACCCCCGGAGCCCATGGAATTACGGGTTGCTGCTTGACAGGAATAATCCCGGTATGAGAATAGAACTGGCTGAAACTGAGCCTGGGAAGTATCCTTTTGCCGACAGGGGGGATATGATCTGGTCGGCCGACTCTGCAAAATATATTCAGTGGGAAAATGATGCGCCGTTGGTACTCACATGCAGGGGAATATTGATACCTGGCTGGACCATGAAGGACAATTCAGCTGATGTTCCTCCGCTTAGTCCTTTGGAACCTGAAGGAACGCCTCAGATTATTCAGCTTGTTCCTTACGGGTGTGCCAGACTGAGGATCACGGAGTTCCCGGTGTTCGATCTTAATAGGATGGAGGATGTTATCAGGTAGCGGGGGGCAGGGAGCACAGGGCACGGAGCACTCTGTAACCGCGATCAGAGACCCCTCTGCCCTGGCGGGCACCTCCAATAAGCATCAGTAGCCGCGATCAAAGACCCCTCCGCCCTGGCGGGCACCTCCCCTGAGAGGGGAGGATGTACTGGTTATAGAATAAGCTATTATCTTGATTCTCTTCGAAAATCGGCGCTGAAGTCAAAAACTTCCCGCACCCGGCAACCTGCAACCCGCAACATCCTCTCTTTCAAATCGGTTCAGTCTTCTCCTTAAGCCACTCCTTTTCTTCAGTCAAAAGATGAGGACTCAGTTTGTCGTATACCTCCTTATGGTAAGAATTCAGCCAGCCCAGCTCCTCTTTTGTCATCAATGATCTGTCAATAAGGGACTTGTCAATGTAACAAAGTGACACTGTATCGAAAGCCAGGAACTTCCCGAATTCGCTCTCCTCATCTTCATAGCAAAGAACAAGGTTTTCAATCCTGATGCCATACTCACCCTCCCTGTAAAGTCCTGGTTCATTTGACGTCAGCATGCCCGGCTCAATAGGGGTTCGGTTTTCCGATGGACTTATACTCTGCGGCCCCTCATGCACGTTCAGGCAGAAACCGACGCCATGGCCTGTTCCGTGACCATAATTAAAACCTTCATTCCACAAAGCCTTTCTCGCAAGGATATCAAGCTGGTAACCTCTGGTCCCGGCCGGGAACTTTGCCATAGCAAGGGCAATATGACCTTTAAGGACAAGAGTAAAATCCTTTTTTTGCTTTGCCGAAGGCACACCTGTTGAAACAGTCCTTGTGATATCGGTTGTACCGCACAGATATTGTGCTCCGGAGTCTACCAGCAGAATGCCGTTACCGATTTGGGAGCCTTTACCTTCAGATGGCGAATAATGGGGAAGTGCAGCATTCGGACCAAATGCAATTATTGGCTCAAAGGAGTAGCCGAGGAACTCTTTGTCGGCCGACCTGAATTCGTGCAATTTCTGTTCAGCTGATAATTCAGATATGGGAGCAGAACCAAAATTATTTTCGAACCACCTGAAAAACCTTGTTAGCGCAACTCCGTCCCTGACCATCGAAGAAGCGATATTTTCTATTTCTGTTTTGTTCCTTATTGCTTTCAGACGGGTCGGGATGCTCAGATCTTCAACTATTTCAAGTTCGGATGAAATCGCTTTAAAAAGGGTTACCGATGTGGTGGCAGGATTGATAAGAATTTTAAAACTTTCTTTGAATGTAGAAATGATGCCGACTGTTTCTTCATATGGCAGAATTACAATTCCGAGCCTGTCAAATTCACCTGCAAGCTGCAACGGGATTTTGTTATCGTCGGCAAAGAGCAGGACCTGCTCCTCACCCACCAGCGCATAACATGCAAGCAATGGTGTAAACATGACGTCTGACCCGCGGATGTTAAGGAGCCACATTGTATCGTCAGGTGATGTAAGCAGATGTAAGTTGATCCCCTTAACTTTCATCCGGGCACGGACCTCTGCTATTTTTGCAGCCCTGTCCTTGCCACAATACTCCAGGGCAAGCTCAAATGCAGGCTGATCCGGTATCGGGGGACGATCGTGCCAGAGATCCGAAACAAGATCTGCCGTATAATCGATAGTTATATTCTTTGCTGCCATCACCTTATCAAGTCTCCTGGAGTGGGCAACAGGATAAATCCTCCCGTCAATGGCAACTTTACTCCCCGTTTTCAGGTTTTCAGCAAGAAATCCCATATAACTGTCTTCAGCAGATGCATCGGGTCTGGTAAAAACAAAGCCGGTGCCCGAAAGCTGTTTCTCAGCCTGGATAAAATACCTCGAATCGGTCCACAGGCCTGCATAGGCATCTGTAATTACCACTGTTCCGGCCGATCCTGTAAACCCGGTAAGCCATCTGATTATTCTCCAGTGGTCCGGAACATATTCTCCAAGGTGAGGATCGAAAGAAGTGATAATACAAGCATTAAAGCCTTTCTGACGTAGAGCTCCCCTGATAAGGGCGAGCTTTTCAGCGGGACTTTTCATAGGTTTTTGATCTCGTTGATAAGGCTCTGAAGGGAGGCCTTTGCATCCCCGAACAGCATCCTTGTCTTATCGTCGTAAAAGAGCATATTTTCAATAGCGGCATACCCTTTACCCATGCCCCGCTTCATTACGATCACGTTCTTCGCGTCGCGCACTTTTACAATGGGCATCCCGTAAATAGGGCTTGAGGGATCATCTTCTGCTGCCGGATTCACAACATCATTTGCGCCGATCACTACCGCCACATCAACATCAGGCATCTGAGGATTGATCTCATCGCTTTCGATAAGCTCCTCATAGGGAACATCTGCCTCAGCAAGCAGTACATTCATATGTCCGGGCATCCTTCCTGCAACCGGGTGAATTGCATATTTTACATCAACCCCTTTTTCTTCAAGCTGTTTGCCGAGCTCATGACAAACGTGCTGTGCCTGGGCAACTGCAAGCCCGTAGCCCGGAACTATGACCACCTTTTTCGAAAAGCTCAGCAGAACAGCTGCGTCAGAAACGGATATTTCCTTAACTGTTCCTGTCACAGCTCCTGCTGCTTTTCCTCCGCCTCCGAAAACACCTATGATCACATTCAGCAGCGACCGGTTCATGGCCCTGCACATGAGGACAGTAAGTATGGTACCGGCAGAACCCACCAGGATACCACCTGTCAGCATTGCCTGGTTGTTGTAAAGGAAGCCGCCCATCGCTGCGGCAACTCCGGTAAACGAATTAAGAAGCGATATGACCACCGGCATATCAGCGCCTCCTATCGGCATTACGAAAAGGACTCCGTAAACCACAGAAGCTGCGAACATTATGTAGACATATCGTTTATAATGGTCCAGATCGGCGATGGTAGTCACGTTGCGGGTCATTATAAAAACGATGAAGCCTATCAAAACCACCAGGATTGTGAGGTTGACATATTTCATCGCCTTAACCCGGAGATCGCCAATCCATCCGTCAAGCTTGCCGAAAGCAATCATGCTGCCAGCCCATGACACTGTGCCTATCAACAGCCCAAGAAGAATGGCAAGAACCTGACCATTTGCCAGCCCCGATTTAGCAAGCAGATCAGGGCTCAGGTGAGGAAATTCCATTATTGAGATCAGGGCTGCAGTTGCGCCGCCCATTCCATTAAAGAATGAAACAAGCTGCGGCATTGCTGTCATTTTTACTCTTTTGGCTATAAGCACTCCGATTATTGTACCAATAACCATTGCAATTACTATCAGGCCGATATTATGTACCGGCTCACCGTCTTGTTTATGAAAGAGTATTGTCACTATAATGGCGAATGTCATTCCAAAAGCCGCGAGTATATTCCCCCTGCGTGCCGTCAGAGGATGACTTAACATCTTAAGCCCGAAGATGAACAGTATTGAAGCTACGATATATGTGATCTCAAGTATTGAGATCCCGTACTGAAACTGAGGCATTCCGCTCATTCCTTATCACTTTGAAAATTAAACCGGCCGATTACTTTTTCTTTTTGAACATTTCAAGCATCCTGTCGGTCACAACAAATCCACCTATAACATTCAGGGTGCCCAGGACAACAGCAATGAATCCCAGAATCATCGATCCTGTTGTATTTGCATGTCCCAACACGATTATCGCTCCAATAATAACAACGCCATGTATGGCATTTGCCCCCGACATGAGGGGTGTATGCAAGATTGCCGGAACATGGCTGATCACTTCAATTCCCAGGAAAATTGACAGGATCACTATGAATATGGCTTCCCTGTGTTGCAGGAAAAAACTCAATACATTTTCCATATCGTTCTCTATTTAATGTCAAGTATTTTTCTGGCACCCGGACTGATGAATTCCTTTTTATGCACAACAGCCGTACAACTGATTATGTCGTCCTGCATGTTAAGATTCATGTTGCCGTCTTTATCAATTATAATTCGCAGAAGATTAATAATATTTTTGCCGAACATCCTGCTTGCGTCGGATGCCATGTCAGACGGAAAATCTGATTTACCTATGATGGTCACTCCGTTAACCCTGATGGTCTTATTGTTCTGTGTAAGCTCGCAATTTCCCCCTGAGGAGGCTGCCAGATCGACAATCACCGATCCGGGCCTCATTGCCTGAACAGTTTCTTTGAGAATCAGAACAGGCGCTTTCTTACCCGGGATCTGTGCAGTCGCAATAATAACATCTGATTGCATTGCCCTCTGCTGGACCAGCTGCTGCTCTTTCATTTTATACTCTTCAGTCTGTTCAACAGCATAGCCACCGGCAGAGATATCCTCCTTGGCTCCCTCGACTTCAATGAACTTTCCACCAAGACTTCTGACCTCTTCCCTGACAGCTGATCTTACATCGAATACCTCGACGACAGCCCCGAGCTTCCTTGCAATTGCAACAGCCTGCAGACCAGCGACTCCGGCGCCAAGGACCAGTACCTTAGCTGGCTTTATGGTCCCTGCTGCGGACATGAACATCGGAAAGAATTTAGGCAAAATTGTTGCTGCAGCGAGGACTGCCTTATACCCGGCAACCGTAGCCATCGATGACAGTATATCCATCGATTGTGCCCTTGTAGTCCGCGGAATAAGGTCGAGGGCAAGAACAGTAAGGCCTTTTTCCCTGGCTTTTTCAAGCCATTCAGCGTTATCGGCAGGATTCACCATCGAGCATAAGACCTGACCTTCCCTAAGCGAGTCAGGTTTTACATCTGTTATCAGATTTACCGAAAGCAACAGATCTGACCCGCTAATTACCTTATCACGGGTGGTTACCGAAGCGCCTGCTGAAATGTATTCTTCATCATCTGCAAAAGCTTTCTCACCTGCTTTCTGCTCAACCAGAATTTTGACGCCAGGTTTATTCAGGACTGCAATTTCCCCCGGAAGCATAGCAACCCTGTTTTCATTTCCGGATTCTTTCAAAAGGCCTACGACCATTTCTTAAAAAGTTTAATGCAATTGTTGAATAATAATACCAATATAACAAACAAAATTCAATTACAGCAGTTCCTGGAAAAAATCAGCCTGGGTTTAAGAATTCGCACTGACTCAATATCAGGGTATCATAACATTATCCTCCGGAAGATCTGAAATGCATCAAAATTCATTCTTCCCGAAAAAATTTTCGAGCCAGAATCTGTTCGCTTCGTTCCTTGAATGCAATGCTTTAGCCCCACCCCAGCCGTGACGGCAATCGGGGTAAAGCATAAACCGGAATATCTTCCCTTCATCTTCAAACTTTGAGATAAGGTAAATTGAATTCTGCATATGAACATTGTCATCGATGTCCCCGTGGATCATGTAAAGCTTTCCCTTGTATTCATCTGCCCATGTCACAGCCGACCCGTCCTTGTATCCATCAGGATTATCCTGTGGAGTATCCATGAAGCGTTCAGTGTATATATCGTCGTAAAGCCTCCAATCGGTCACCGGAGAACCTGCAAATCCATGTGTCCAGTAATCAGCGCCTTTGGTAAGGGCAAGGCATGTCATGTACCCGCCATATGAACTCCCGGTTATCCCGATCCTGGTTTTGTCGGACCATGGCTTTTCAAGAAGCCACCTGACAGCATCCTCATAATCGAGGATCTCCCATTTTCCAAGTGACCTGTAAAGGTAGTCGAGCCCCCGTTTCCCGAACTGACCCGATCCCCTGTGATCAACAGTAAATGTAACAATGTCGTTCCGGGCATACCACGACGGGTTATCGCCCTGCCACATGTTGCTGCTGATATTTTTGGAAGCGGGTCCGCCGTAAATTGTAAATATGATCGGATATTTCTTTGATGCGTCAAAATTAAGCGGATAGGTTATGATTGCCGGCATATCAAAGAGTCCGTCAGAAGTTTTGATCTTTACCATTTCGGCCTTTGAGTTCTTTGCTGGGTCAAAGGGCTGCTGTTCAAATTTATAGATGTCCCTTATCTGCTTCCCCTTTCTGTCGTATGCAATTATCGAGCCCGGTGTTGAAATATTATTCCATGTATCGATGAAATAGCTTCCCCCGGGAGAGACACTGACATTATGGGTTCCTGCACCCGTGGTGACCTGAAGCAGGTTCTTGCCATCGAGCCCGACCCTGAAAAATTGATCATCAGTCGGTTCCGGTCCGGAGCCTGAGAAATAGACAACCTTTGCATCCTCGTCTACCCTGTCGATCTCATTCACGCTCCAGTCAAAATCTGTGAGTTGCGAAATAAGCCTGCCATCCCATCCGTAATAATACAGGTTATCCCAGTCATTCCTG
>JBAVOD010000567.1:0-1525 GCA_049691735.1 Bacteroidales bacterium | reverse complement strand
AGATAATATCCAATACTTGCAAGGAGTAACCAAAACCATCTGGTCCTGCCCGGCAGTAAATGGTAGGCAATGGCAACAATACCGAGGGAAAATAAATAGATAAGAGAGTTAAAGATCATTGCTTATTACAAGAAAATTAAATGTTTGTAACTAATCAGTTTTTAAAAAAATAAGGTGTTATTAACAATTTTGTCGATGAAATCAACATATTTTATTTTCATAAAGGAACATTTTTCAAAAATGAGTACATATTAACAATTATTATTTTAGTGTTTGATAAATAGGCGATTACGTTCTTTGATATATTGGATTTTAGGGTTAGTTTTGTAGCATAAATTATGAAAACACCTGATCAAAAAATCATCGAGGAACTGAAGCGCATCGTTTTGATGCAGGCCCAGGAAATTACCCGGTTGATGGCACGAATAGATGTCCTTGAACGAGAGCTGGCACGTTACAAAACCAGAAAAGACAGTAACAATAGCTCTTTGCCACCTTCTAAAGATGAGAATAGGCCACCACGGACGAACAGTCTCCGAGAGAAAGGCAGCCGTAAAGCGGGAGGACAACCCGGACATGAAGGGAAAACCTTGGAGATGACCGATACGCCAGATGAGATTATTGAACATCGTGCATGTTTTTGTAAGGAATGCGGAAAAGATGTAAGTGGCCTGCCTTTCGAGCTTTTTGGAAAACGGCAGGTTATCGATATACCCACCATCAAACAAGTAGTGACTGAACACCGCGTTTACCGATGCAAGTGTACCTGTGGAAATATAGTGGAAAGCGACTTCCCAGTTGGCGTTGACAGTCCGGTCAGATATGGGAAAAACATTGAAACACTCATTGGTTATCTTAGCGTCAGACAATATCTTCCCTTCAAAAGACTTCAGGAAATGCTGAATGACATCTTTTCGGTTCAGATTAGTGAAGGTGGCTTGCATTGGTTGTTGAACCGGCTGGCCTCGAAAGGTGTTGATGCCTACGAAATGATCCGACAGAATGTATTGCATAGCCGGGTTATTGGCACTGATGAAACGGGTGTAAAAATCAACGGGAAAAAGCATTGGTTCTGGACATGGCAAAACAATCATGCTACTTATATTGTCACTTCTACCAATAGGGGAACAACTACGATTGATGAAAATATGAGCGGCATATCGGGGGAAGCTGTACTTGTTCATGATTGCTGGAAAGCACACTTTCAAACCCCGGTAAAGAAACACCAGTTGTGTACGGCTCATCTTGAGCGTGAAACCAAATACCTGGAGGAGCTTTACAAAGTATCCTGGCCGGTAAGATTCAGAGCCATGCTCAGGGAGGCACAGAAACTTAAAAAACAACTTGCCCCTGCTGATTACTATTATCCAAATCAGCTTATCTCTCATTTGGAGAAAGAGCTGGACAATTTGTTGTCCGAACCTTTGGAGCCTAAGCACAAAGAGATGATTGCTTTTCAAAAGCGAATTACCAAATATCGTGATCATGTCTTTACCTTTCTCTATCATCCAGATGTGCCTCCTGA
>JBAVOD010000566.1:0-2179 GCA_049691735.1 Bacteroidales bacterium | reverse complement strand
ACCTTCATATAATAATACCAGGGTAAATCCGGGCCTCAACCAGTACAACGAACGTAGAAGTATCAGTACCGGCAGGCCGGCTTCAGGTGAGAGATCGAACCAGAACTCATCAGCGATAAGAAGGAGCAGCTCAACATACGCTCCGTCACGCGCCGGCTCAAGCTATAGCAGCCCGAGAAGTTATTCAGTGCCTTCGTCAAGAAGATCTGACGGCGGATCATCAATCTCAAGGTCATTCAGTTCGCCCAGCAGATCCTACAGCAGCGGATCGTCAGGCTCAGTTTCAAGGAGCAGCAGCGGCGGGTCATACTCAGGCAGCGGATCATCATCAAGCTCTTCCCGCTCCTCAAGCGGTTCGTCCGGAAGGAGATAGGACTCCGGAAGGGGAAAGTACAAAACAATATATTGCCTCAAAACGTTAATATTCATTCTTACCAGGATAAGAGTGCTGCAATAGTATTCACTTAACAAAACAACCCATGAAGAGATCA
Organism: Bacteroidales bacterium; assembly: GCA_049691735.1. Lineage (GTDB taxonomy): Bacteria > Bacteroidota > Bacteroidia > Bacteroidales > VadinHA17 > LD21. The sequence goes on along the minus strand of JBAVOD010000566.1, from coordinate 1,688 downwards.
ATATTTATCATATCAGTATCATGCCTGGCGATATCCGGAGCATTTGCCCAGAATGTGGATGATGCCCTTAGATATTCGCAGATCTTCTATAACGGGACCGCAAGGTTCATTTCAATGGGAGGAGCCTTTACTGCCCTGGGTGGTGACCTTTCTACACTGACACAAAACCCGGCAGGTATAGGAGTTTTCAGATCATCCGAATTCACAATCACCCCCCAGCTTTTCCATACAACTACTTCGGCCAACTTTAACGGACTATCTAAAGATTACCTGTATAACTTCAACCTGGGACAGATCGGAGTGGTAGGCAGCATAATTTCAGGCGACAGGGAAAGCGGACTGATCTCACTGAATGTCGGATATTCGTTTAACAAAACAAACAACCTGAACACATCGGTCACCATCGACGGGATCAGCAACAACAGCTCTTTAGCAGATTACTGGGCAGGGATAAGCGACGGGACATATTATACGGATATCTCAGGCGCTGCAGGATTAGCATTCGACGCTTATGTACTAGATACAATTCCTGTTGAAGGCGGCGGCAGCTATTACGGGACAGTCTTTAACAACTATGGGACCAGTCTCTCATCAACCTACGGACAGAGAATAAGACGCCTGATATCCAACAGTGGGTATACAGGTGAACACGCACTTTCTATAGGGGCCAACCTGTCGAATAAACTCTTCCTCGGTGCAACCATTGGAATTAACACCATCAGGTACACAAATCATTATGAGCATCTTGAACAGGTCGACAGCCCTCTTGGTGTTGCTGGATTTGAGAATTTTACTTATACCGAGCATTATGAGGATACTGGCACCGGGATCAACCTTAAAGTGGGTGCCATCTTTAAACCGATTGAAATGCTGAGAATTGGAGTTGGATTCCATACACCAACATACTTCAGGATAAATGAGTACTATACCGATAATATTATATCAAATACCACAGCACACGGCGAACTCGATTTTTCAAATCAGACGAACAGATTTAATTACGCGCTTACAACCCCGTTCAGGGTGCTTGCAGGTGTGGCTGTCCAGATAGAGAAATTTGCCCTGCTCAGCGCTGATTACGAATTCGTGGATTACAGCTCAGCGAGTTTTTCCCAGACCGGCGATCATTATGACTACACTGACAAGAACCATCAGATCAAAAATACACTCAAACCTGCACACAATGTAAGGCTTGGCGGCGAACTCAGATTCAACAAGGCTTACCTCAGAGGTGGCTATGGATATTACGGGAAGGTTTTCCAAACCGGTGAACTGAACCAGAATATGTACACCAGGTCGATATCAGCAGGAGTAGGCTACAGGGAGCAGAACCTCAGTATTGATTTCGGATTTGCGAACATGAAGAATCTTCAGGATTATATACTTTACAATTACGGAACAAACCTGACGCAATCCGCAGTTGCAAACCTCGACAACAGGAAAAACATATTTGCATTAACACTTGGCTATAAATTTGGCTATTAATACTTTGTAGAACTTCCGATCAAAAAGGCTGTACCGGGAACTTTCACAATCTAACCAGAACCACCGGATTGTGAAAGGAAAACTGATACAGCCTTTGAAATTTAGCAGTTATTTCTAAAGGCTCTCCACCGATTCGGGTCCCATATTGAATATCAGATCAGCAATGCTGAGCCCCGGAATAAAACCATCTCTGTTAAAAACCT
>JBAVOD010000565.1:0-4443 GCA_049691735.1 Bacteroidales bacterium | reverse complement strand
CTTACTGATCCATGCAGGAATGCAATATCCTTATATCCCAGGGTAACGTCAGCAAAAAGACCAATTGAATTCCTGTTATTAACGGTCTCTATAACTCCCGGTTCACCCAGCCTGTTTGAAACATTGTAAAGAAGGGGAATCACTATAGAGTTATTGTCTACCTCGAGGTACCTGTATTTGTTCGAATAAACTGAATTCCCCAGGATCACTCTGCTTGTAAATCCTCCGAATTTATTGTCAGCTTCAATAAGCAGGTCGCCGGTAAGTATTATGTTGTCAAGCAGGTAATCATTTGCAACACCGGCAAAAGGAGACGATGTTGCAACATGCCCGGCCTGCCAGGGATCGCTTTTCATGTAAGCATTGAACGTTGCGCCATCCCTGAAATAGGTCCGGTTTGTGATGGTATAAGTTATCCCCGGACGGTATGAAAGAGTGAGCCAGGTTACCGGTTTAAGGGAGATAAGAGCTGATCCCAGGAGATCATTAAATCTGTATTTATATCTCGAATAATTAATCTGCCAGTAAGGATTGAAATAATAGGCATTAAAATAACCGTTGTGATTCGCAAATTTATTATTGACAACATCTTCATAATTTGTCACATCCACTTGTGTGGGTGTATTAAGGACCTGCCAGTAAACAGGCCTTTGCTGGTAGGGCTCATCCCCGGAAACATCGGTATTGGTCTGTGTGAAACCGACTGAATAATCAGCATGGAATATTCCTGTCGTCCTGGTCCCCGAAACGCGGATCCCTGACCTGCTGTACTTATCATGCGGAATTATACCCGTCTTCCTTACATCCTGTGCTGAGAGGTAAAAGCTCGACTTATCAGTTCCGACAGAGTACGACACATCATTCTGTACAGTAACACCTGTGTCGAAAAATTTCTTCGTCTGGTTTTTGACAGGGCTGTACCTGACCATCTGGTACGAACCATCCGCAATGACTCCACCGAGGATGACCTCCTGCCCGTTGTACTCGGGTCCGTAGCTCTGATTTTCGTACGATGTATAAGGATCGGTATTGCGGTCCCTGCCTATCCAGAATGTGTATTGAGGAAGGGCATTTACAGTATCTTCGCCTGAACCCGATCCAAACCGTGTCTGAAGCTTGGGAAGATATGACACTGATTCAAAGGTTGTTATATTGCTCACATTTATGACCGGTTTTTCGCCCTCACCTCTTTTCGTTGTAATTACTATTACTCCGTTGGAAGCCTCGTTCCCGTACAAAGCCGACGCGCTGGCACCTTTAAGTACAGTCACATTGGCAATGTCACCGGGATTTATCGAATTAAGATAATCGGCAGAGATGGGAACACCATCAAGCACAATCAGAGCCTGGTTACTCGCAAGGAAATGACGGTTGCCTCTCAGTGTGATCCTGGTATCGGGATTAACTCCGTTATTCACTGTATTGATCTGTAACCCCGACACTTTTGCCGTAAGGCCGTTTACCACATTACTTACTCCGGCCTGGGTGAGTTGCTGGCTCGACACCTGCGCTGTTGCCACACCTACTTCCTTTGATTCCCTTTTTATTCCAAAAGCCGTGACAAGGACTTCATTCAGCCCGACAACAGATGGCTCCAGCACTACATCGATCACCGAACGGTCGTTGATCTGCACCACCTGGGTTATCATGCCTATGTAGGAGAATGTAAGGGTTTTAGCTGCCACCGGAACGTTAGGTATTGAATACTTCCCGTCAACATCGGCAATGGCACCTATTGTAGTCCCGGTCACTGAAACCGCAACACCGGGAATCACCCCCTCACCGGCCACCGATGATGTCACAGTCCCTGAGATAACCTTTGTCTGCCCGTAAAGGGACAGAAAACCTCCCAGTGTAATTAACACCAATAGCGTAAAGATTTTCTTCATTTTTTTAGAATTAGAGATAACAAACCATCTTATTCTGACACACGAAGTATGACCCGAAGGGACTATCATTCATTCAGAGTGTTGTGAGTCAGTGGGTCGGTCAGTTAGTTTTTTCTGCAGAATGATTGTCCAACAGATTTTAAACACTTAACGCTCAGTGGCTAATAATTGTTCACACTGTGATTTATTTTCACCTGAATTTAGGTATGTTCGAATTTTGTTTTTAGGGCTTACCTTATGCCTGTATCGATGTTTATATTGAAGTCTGTGGTTTCCCCCGTGACTATCTCAACGTAGGTGGGAAGATTGGTGCTTCCGAAATGAGTGACATCAAGGCGGACAAGGTATCTTCCGGCCGGGAGCTCAATTTTGTATGATCCGTCCACAAGAGGATTGATCCTCAGCAGCTCGGTCCTGCCATTTGCAGTCCAGATGTCAACCGGCCAGGCTATGTAGGTCTCGGCTGTCGGCAGGCAACCCGGCTGGGGAGGATTTTGTTCAACAGGGCATAATGGTCCGATTGAGATCTTTCCCTCGAGCAATCCGTCTCCCTGAGAATATTGTCTGGTGCATCCCGGTCCGAAAAGGAGCCCCGCCAGAAGCAAAAACCAGTAAACCAACTTTCTTTTCGGGTTCATAATTCCAATATCAAAAGTGCAATGACAAATCCGCAATAATTATGCCAATAAATTCGGACATTTTGGTCCTGTATTATGGTTTCCCTTTACTTTTAGCTATCTGCATAAATTAATGCTGATGCCTCATTATCTGTAACTTAATTAGTTTTTATAGAATTCTGGTCAGGATTTTGTGGCATGTTATTTGCATAACTAAACTTAAGGTTAAAAATAAAGCTATGAAAAGGTTAAATAAATATATCTGGTCGCTGTTGCTGCTTGCCGGATTCTTTGGAGTCTCCACCGCCTTATCTGGTCAGGAAGCGCAGATGACTGCCAGGGAACGGAGGGAAACCAGAAAAGCTGTAATGGAGGCTAATTTTAAAGCTATTGATACCGTCCTGAATACTAGAAGCTTCGTCCTTGAAGCCAATTACCTTGAAAACAGGTTCGGATACAGAGTCCCGGTGACTTCAAACGTTAATTTTATTAAGATTGATTCGTTAACAGGTGTTCTGCAGACAGGATCCAATTCCAGGATAGGCTATAACGGCATAGGTGGCGTTACTGCTGAAGGAAGCATTGGTAACTGGACCGTGGTAAAGAATGTCAAAAATATGACCTATACCGTGCGGTTCAACCTGATCACGAACATAGGTATCTATGACGTCCTTATGCAGATCAGTGCTGACAATCATGCCACTGCCACAATCACAGGGCTATGGCCAGGCAGACTTACTTACGACGGATATCTTGTCGCACCCTACAATGCAAGGATCTTTAAAGGCCAGAATACCATATAGTTCGTAAGTCCGCGACAGAGGTCGCACTCAGAGTGAACCCTGGGGAGGTCGGCCGTAAAAGTTATCAGCAGATAAATGCACAAAGGATATTGCATTTTCTTCATCTGCTCTGTTATAGGATGAAGGGAGTACAAATCTTTTTTGTTTAATTTTGATAACTCAGAATCGCAGTATGAACAAGAAAAATATTCAAACCGAAGTAGATGCAAGCTTCCTGTATGGCGAACTGGCTAAAAAGGAGAAAGATCCAAATGTGGCTGAAATCTTCAGGCAGATGAGCGGTATTGAAAAGGGACATGCCACGGCGTTCCTTAAAAGATCAGGCCTCGATCCTTCAGAAATGCCGGGACCCTCGCGCAGGGCAAAGATCCTGATGAGTATAGGGAAGATTATAGGCAGCAGTTATGTCCTTGGTGTTCTTCTTGATACGGAAAAGAGCCTCTCAACTTCGATCTTTAATGCCAGGAAAGCAACAAGGTCGCCGGCCTCATTGTCCGACACGGCTCATGTTAAGATCCTTCAGAATGTCATAAATCATTCTAATATCTCGGGACCTGAACTTACAAGGTTTGAGATGCACCACCGTTCTGTTGGCGGGAATGCACTAAGGGCCGCGGTCCTGGGAGGGAACGACGGCCTTGTTTCAAATTTCAGCCTTGTGATGGGTGTTGCCGGCGCAACAAACGGTCAGCAGGAAGTGCTTCTTGCCGGAATTGCCGGTTTGCTTGCCGGAGCACTTTCAATGTCCCTTGGAGAATGGATATCGGTAAGGAGCTCGCAGGAACTTTCCGAGAACCAGATGCAGCTTGAACTTGAAGAACTTGAGGCCAATCCCGATTCAGAGGAGCAGGAACTGGCACTGATATACAAGGCTAAAGGAGTCTCTGATAATGAATCGGTTAAAATTGCACATGATCTGATATCAGATAAAGGCCAGGCCTACCAGGTGCTCGTCAGGGAAGAACTGGGAATCAATCCTGACGAAATGAAAGGCTCTGCAATAGAGGCTGCAGTCGCCTCATTCTTCCTTTTTGCGATCGGGGCAATAATTCCGGTTATCCCGTTCTTTTTCAGAGTTGGCTTCACTGCAATTGCAGCAAGCATTGTTCTGAGCACTTTGGGACTCTTCTTTAT
>JBAVOD010000564.1:0-2357 GCA_049691735.1 Bacteroidales bacterium | reverse complement strand
GATATCGGCAAGGTGAATTTAAAGATCAGAGATTTAATTAAAAACCAGGAAACCACTTTAAACCAGCAACTGTTCTTATTCCCTCTTAGAGAAAAAAACCTCTATTCCTATGCCGGAGAAAAACGGGTATGGAACGAAATGCGGAATGTAGTTATTATCGGCTCTATAGGGTTCTCCATTCTATTGATTGCCTGCTTTAACTTTATAAACCTTGCCATTGCCCTGAATATAAGGAGATATCGTGAGGTCGGGATCAAAAAGGTTGCCGGCGCAACAAAATCAGCAATCATAATTCAGTTCCTGGGTGAAACTTTTATCCTCATCCTGATAAGCATGCTGAGTGCCATTGTGCTTGTAAAGTTGCTCATAGTGGGCTTCAATACAATGTTCAACGGTGATATTCACTTAAGGCTGACAGAGTTCAAAGTCATTCTGGTTTTTACCCTCATCGCTTTATTTACGGGATTGTTTTCCGGATTACTTCCATCATTATACCTGTCTTCATCTAATCCGGTCTCCATTCTCAAATCAAAGATCATAACAAGTCACAGTTACAGCTTCTTCAGGCAGAGTCTGATAGTTTTTCAGTTTGTCGTACCTATCGTGTTGATCATATGTATGATGATAATTAAAGTTCAGGAAAAATATATGCGAAACTTCGATGTCGGATTTGATAAAGACAAACTGATCATTCTTAAGAGTACCTTGAACCTGCAGGATCATGAAGAAAGTTTGAAAACAGATCTGCTTTCAATCCCGGGTATCGAGGCAGCAAGTTTTACAAACTGTATCCCGACGCGTGGAACAAGTGTTTCAAATGAAGTAACATGGGAGGGAAAAGACAACTCGGAAAAACTGCATTTCTGGTGCATCAGGACAGATTTTAACTACGATAAAGCTTTGCGGATAAGAATGACAGAAGGAAGATTTTTTGACAAATCCTTTATTTCGGATTCCACGTCTTATGTGATTAACGACATTGCCGCAAATGTTATGAAAAGTAATAATCCTGTAGGCAGTTCTTTGACCGTAGAGGGGAAGAAGGGTACAATTATAGGAGTTTTTAAGGGCTTCCATACACTCGATCTTGCAGGGCCATTGGTGCCAACAATCATTTCGATAAATCCGGATAACCGGAATACCCTGCTTATAAGGTTTTCATCGGACAACTATTCCGCAATAATTGACAAGGTCAGCAAAATTTATAGCCGATATGAGGCTGATATCCCGTTTCAACCTGTTCTTTTCAGGGATCTACCGGATTATTCACGGCTGAGCACTATTTCAAGACTGGTTGGTCTGGCTTTTGTTATTGCACTGGTACTTGCATGCCTTGGATTATCAGGACTTACATCGTATACCGCCGAAAAGCGAACAAAAGAGATAGGCATAAGAAAGGTTAATGGAGCGACCGTCCTGTCAATTATGCGTTTATTATTGTCAAACTATACCAAATGGTTAACTATTGGATTTATCATTGCTACACCTGTCGCATTTCTTATAGGTAAAATCTTCCTTTCAGGATTTTATTTTCGATCCCCGATGCCTTTATGGGCATTCATTGCAGGACCGTTTATCGCCTATATTATTGCCTTATTGACAGTTAGCTGGCAAAGCTGGCGGGCAGCAACGAGAAATCCGGTTGAATCGTTGAGTTACGAGTAGATATTGCACACAAAAAACTGTTATCAATTAATTGCTTAATTTTGCAGCCCATTTGAAGGGATTGGCAATTAATTAATATCAATGATAACAGTTTCAAATCTAAGTATTCAGTTTGGGAAGCGCATTTTATTTCAGGATGTTAACCAGATCTTTACTGCAGGCAACTGCTATGGTATAATCGGAGCAAACGGTGCCGGAAAATCAACATTCCTGAAGATGCTCTACGGTGATGTTGAATCACGTACAGGGTCAGTAACTTTCGGTCCAGGTGAGAGAGTATCTGTTTTAAAGCAGGATCATTTTGAATTCGATGATTGTACAGTACTCGACACGGTGAAGATGGGTCATTTAGCTTTATGGAATATTACAAAGGAAAAAGAAGATCTATACCTGAAATCTGATTTTTCCGAGAAAGATGGAATGCGTGCCTCCGAGCTCGAAGACAAATTCAACGAACTTGACGGGTGGAATGCAGAAAGCAATGCGGCAAGCCTTCTCAGCGGACTCGGGATAAAGGAAGAAAATCACTACAAGCTCCTGAAAGAATTATCGGGTAAAGAAAAGGTAAAAGTACTACTTGCCCAGGCTTTGTTTGGGAAACCTGATAATCTTTTGCTTGATGAGCCAACCAATGACCTTGACCTTGAAACTGTAAACTGGCTGGAGAACTACCTTTCCGAATTTGAAAATAC
>JBAVOD010000563.1:0-16919 GCA_049691735.1 Bacteroidales bacterium | reverse complement strand
TTACTAAACTTTGTAATACTCCATTGTAGCTACCCATGATAATACCATAAAGGAAGGAGAATATGACAATGTAAAGCAATTGTCTAAAAATGTATTTACGTGAATTTTCGGGATCACTCAGGATTTCAAAATATTCATCACTACGCTGAAAGGCTTTGAAGATCGAAGGCAGATTAGTTTTCATTGTGTTTTTTATCTACAAAAATATATTAACAATTATTAATAAACAATAATAAACAGTAAATTAAAATAAAAAACAGGCATTAAGTTTCGGCTAAGTTCAGTTTCGAGAAAATATCAATGAGAATCAATTAGAATAGTGTCGACTGAATTTTTTAACAGTTGTCCGGCAAATACAGGATCATTGGTTATGTCAGGTTTTTCGCATGAATAGAGGGAAGCCGGTGCGCCTAATTAAGCTGTATAGTCTCAATGGTCCAGTAGTCTTTATTATAGACAGGTATAATGTTCTTAATGACATATAGTTTAATCCCTTCTTTATCAGTAAAAATGAAATTCGGCTTAGTCGGATATATTTTGCCCTTACCGTTTTCAAAGAGATAAACAGGAGACGCCTTGAATGTTCTGATCTTGTTCAGAGTATAGATACTGAACTCGTCAATGGGGAAAGAGTTTTCATCCAGGTAGTTATAAAGGACAACTCCAAATACGCTTCCATTTGTCTTCAATTCCTCAAATGTAGAAAAGTACGGCGTATTGCTTTGCATCCGACCTGTTGGTACCAGTATTTCTGAATTGAACATTCCATTTATTGCCGGCATGTTATATACATATCCATCCTGAGTATATATCCTTGTGCCGTCTTCCGACACAAGGAAAGGACCTAAATGTGTGTGATAATAAGTTATTGAATCATTTGCAGCCCCGGTTTTAATGTTAAATATAAGGATACCCGAAGGGATGGTAGTCATCCGGGAACCAAAAAGATATGGTTTGGATTTGATCTTTTTAATAGTTGTATTACCGTACACGATACCAAAGTTAGTTCTGGTAATCATTTCTCCAGTTGACAGATTCAGGCTTCTCAAGTTATCAAAAAGCGCACTCTCAGGAGCAACATAGAGCCAGCCGTTCTCACCAAGAGCAATATCCCAGGGTATACAATCAATGGGAATGTCAATGGTTATTTGCAAGTCTTCAATTTGGAGGTAGCCGACCGATCTTTCAGCAAAACCAATAACCGCGGTATGCCCATCTTCGGACAGACTGATGCATTTTGGCGTCTTTCCCAGCAGGATTATATTTGATTTTTTTTCTTCGGGTTTGTAGATTACTACTGAATTTGGCGACCTTGTTGTGATAGCCATAATCCCTGTTAACTGGTTAAATTCAGCATCAGTCACAATACCATTAATTTTTAATGATTCCGGAGGTACATTATTATAGGCAACTGTGAAAAAATATAATCCGCCACCTTCAACATCAAGACCAATAAGGCCGTATTGCGTTTGGTATCCCTGGGCTGTCTTATCAGTGTCAATCCGGAATGACAATAGTGCGTGCGAATCTATCAATTCCCCGTACATCGAGTTGAAAGAAAGCCATTTTGGCTGGATAAAAACCGAGAACCCAGCATCGTACGCAACAGGAAGAATAACATCAACATTAACATCGGTCTGGTTGCTGTTCAGGAACAATGTGTCCGAAAGAATGTAACTTTCGCGCAGATTATTTTCCAGAAAGTCGTCACTGCACGAAATAAGACAGATCAATAAAAGAGCTAAACCGATTATATATGACAGCTTTTTCATCTTTTCCATAAATATATCCGGACTCCAAGCGAAAAATCAATTCTTGTTAAATTCTCAGAATTATCTTTTGACAGTTTAACGGTTGTAGAATTTACTCCATCTGAAATGTCCATTCTGCGTATATTCGAATAAAAGACCGAAAGATCACAGCATGCTGACATACGGGTAGTGATAAGATATTCAAGTCCGATGTTAGTATCAAATCCGAAATTTTTACCCGTAAGCAGATAAAAAGTCTTTGCGTATTCAGCCTCATTCCGGTATAATGACAATCCTGCAGAACAGTTCGTATTCATCATTAATGAATTTCTGCTGTTTATAGATTTCTGATACCGAAATGTAGCTGCGATAAAATTTACATAGATCTGTTCTTTGTAGAAGCCATATATCAGATACACTCCATCCTGAGGATCAAGATATCCTTCGGTCTTCGCGGACGTTGTAAAGAATTTATATTTTACTCCGGCGCCAAATTCCTTTTGATTAACCCATACGGCATCGGCGCTTATATAAATACCAAGTCTCATATCCGCGTAGTAAGCCTTCGCTGCGGCTGCTGAAAACCCCTGATCAATCATAGCTGTCTCAGCGTTTTCGGAACTGGCCACAAGGTAACCTGGTCCACTGCTCAGGGTGAGGTATATGGGTAAGTAAGGGACCTGTAGTTTGAAATTCTTCTCCAACTGAACATTACTGCCTGAGATAATGTATGATAAAACATTCTTTTTCTGGATTTTGCGGGTAGTGCTCACAACACCCGTATTGATATCAAATTGGATATCTCTTCCTAAGGTTTTAGTTATCAGGCATTTTATAGTATCATTATTTAGAGTAATAATCCTGTCCTGAGGAAAGAGGTCAGAAAAAATTGATGCGGTGAGGATGGAGATGATCAGGTACAGTTTCATACGGAACCGGTAAATTATAAATAATCACAGTAATTGTCTGACAAATATAGGTTTTATAGTAAACGTAAACCTGTTCGAGTTATTCAGAATCTGAGAATAATTATCATGTTGTCAGTTAAAAGCGGCTGAAGAAGATCAGAACGCAAAGCAGAATACCTGCTTTGTATTCAGGGTCTGTTGTTCTCCAATATCTTCGAATACTTCATCAAATTCCTGAACTGTCTTTATTTTTTCTACATCTTCCAAGAGCTAATTCCAGGTCGGACCAATTCTTTAGGTTTCTGGAAATATCCTTCTTTAAATTAATTATTGATTCGCTCTGTGAGGCAACCTGTTGATAATAGGTATAAAAATCTCCTTAACGAGAGTAATTTATTATTTATTCAATTATTCAAAATAAATTAAATATGATTTCAGTTCATCAGAATTTTGTGTATAAGAAATAATCATGCCAATTTTAAATTCAACATCGACTGGATTTCCATGGTATAATGCAGGTTTCCAATTGGTACTAGTTTCTCCAATTGCGTTTATAATTTCCTTCTCAAATGAATTGCCAGGTGATTGAACTATTTTTGGGTCCGTAACTTCTCCATTTTTTGTTATAATGAATGAGAATAAGGTATATCCAGCTTTTGGAAATATAGGTTTAAAAGGATCAAAATTATATATTCGATCCAGCTCAATAATTTTTACTTTCAAACTAGACAGCCCTCCGATTAGTTCAGGCAACCTATCAAGTTTTCCATTTATCCAGTCTCCGTTATATTTGAATTTTAAATTTGAGACATTCAAGACATTTGAAAATGTTAAGCTATCATTATCATAGTCACACTTTTGTTCTAAAGTACCTGTTCGAAAATCGAAAAACTCCCAAATCCCCTTTTTTATATTGTTTTCATATAGACCTTTAGTCATAATAATTCCAGAAAAAAGTTTTCTATTGTACGATCCATATTTAACATTTTTGTCTGAATTGAGTACTTGAAATTCTTCAGTAATAATGGGTGTATTTTTCGTTATGGTCTTCAGTTTTTGAGCTTCTGTACAAAAAAAATTATAAACGAAAAAAAGCGAGATTAATAGTTTTACCATTTCAATATTATTTTTAAAATTCTAAAAGTAATCTATTTTAAGAAATTAAGATCTCTCGATACAACTTGTAGGTACAGTGCTAATTACCGCTAACGTCCAGCCGGTATGGCAAGTACGGAGTGCGGGGAGAATCCTTTCAAACTATACCAGGGTTTATGCGAAGTTAAAATTTTTCAGGTTATTCTTAAGCCTTATTTGCCCGTGTCAGGTGTTCGGGCGCGTTAAAAAATCATGGTAGTAGGATCTTGTCTGGTATCGTAAATTCTTAAAATTTCGATGTTTATTTTACCGTCTCGATAGTATAATGTGTTGTGTTTTGTCAAGACACATTTTCTGATTTTTTTCTTCTTAAAACAGATGGGAAATTGTTTTGGATTTAGAGTAATCTGGTTTATAAGGTTTTCAATCAGGTCAATGAAATTGGATGCCACCTTAATTCCCCAGTTTTTATTAATGTATTCAAGAATGTTTTCAAAGTCATTTTCAGATAATGGAGACCAGATTACTGGTTTAAGCATGAGTGTATTTCTTACGGAATTTATTCAAGACAGTCCCATTTGGAATTCCTTTTCCAGCATCGACTTCATCAATTGCATCCAGGATCCCTTTTTTTTGATTAGCCGAAAGGTTGTTCCAATCAGAAATGTCTTTCTGCCCATTGATGTAATTCATCAATAATCCGTAAAACTCCTCTAGTTTATTTTTTTCCAGTGAGTCTATCTGTCGAAAAATTCTAAGTTTTAAATCGGATACTGTCATGGTAAACAAAGTTTTCTCAAAGATAACGAAAGTTTATCAAAAATGTTTATTTGGAGCAGTGCCTGACACCTAAAAGCCAGCCGGTATTGCAGGTAAGGAGTGCGGCGCAGAATCCTTTCAAGCTATACCAGGGTTTATGCGAAGTTAAAATTTTTCAGGTTATTCTTAAGCCTTATTTGCTATACCGGCAAGTAAGGGCGGCCCTTACCCTCCGGACTAGCTTTTGCCGGGTCAGTCCCATAAGGAATGATCGGTTTAATACTGCCTATTCAGCTAAATCACAATTTAATACGAATGAGGTCATATTTGTTACCCTAGTTTTCAAATTTTCTTTCAACTTTTTAAGTAAAGATCTGTAGGAGATACTATAGAAAATAGTGTGAGTGTGAGTGCGAGAGCGAGAAAAAAAAAGCCCTCCTGTGCTAAAGCTACGGAGGGCGAAGGTGGAGCTGGCGGGAGTCGAACCCGCGTCCAGTCATGGAGACCATATGCTTTCTACATGCTTAGTCCTGCTTGATTGTCGGGACCTGTCAGCTGCAGAACAACCTAACATGTCCATAGTTCCTGTTTGCTTCGCCTTCAGACCGGAACAATCATCCGGCTAGCCCTGGATTGCGTGCGTCTCCGGATCGGGTTGGATCAGGGCATGACCGCCCGGGAAACGTCCCGTCCCACCACATGTGGCAGGATTTTGCCTGAGCTACTTTATTCGCTTAGGCAGCGAGAGCGTAATTGTTTTCGCCAGTTATTGTTTTGTGACACTGTTTAAGTGACGCGCCACCACACACTGCATGCTTACATACCACCCCTCATGCTGTCAAAACCATGTCAGCCCCTGGTATAAAGACAAAAGCAAAATTACAAAAAAAATTGCTCACCTGCCAGTTGTCACTCAAAAATCGGGCCGGATTCTTTACATTTGCGACATAAAATTTTCATATCTTCTTATGCCTGAACCATTAAAAATCGGCATCCTTCGCGAAACCAAAATCCCTCCCGATAAACGGGTCCCCCTTACACCCGCCCAGATAATCACACTCGGCAAAATTTACCCATGGTGCGAATTCATAGTCCAGCCATCACCGTTCAGATGCTTCTCGGATAATGAATATCAAAGCCTGGGAATCCCGATCGCAGAAGACCTTCAAAACTGTAATATTTTGCTCGGTGTAAAGGAGATCGACACACATACGGTAATCCCTGATAAAACCTATATGTTCTTTGCACATGTCGGTAAAAAACAGTCTCAGAACAGGGATATGTTCAGGAACTTGTCCCGGAACCACATCAGCCTGATCGATTACGAATACCTGAAAACCGAAAACGGGGAAAGAGTGGTTGCATTCGGCAGGTATGCGGGAATCGTGGGAGCCTATAATGCATTGAGAGCCAGTGGTATAAAATCAAAGACATTTGATCTTAAACCTGCTCACCAGCACCATGATCTCGCCAATCTCTGGGATGGACTTCGCCGCATCGATCTGACACAGAAAATTAAAATCCTGGTGACCGGCAAGGGAAGGGTGGCAAACGGGACCCTCGAAACACTAAGTATCTGCAATATCAGACAGGTCAGCCCCGATGAGTACCTGAACCGCGATTTCAACGAACCGGTGGTATGCCAGATAGGACCTGAGAGTTACGTGCGGCACAGAAACGGACAGGTGTTCAACTTCCCCCACTTTGTCAGCCACCCCGGTGAATATGAATCAACCTTCCTTCCTTTCACTAAAGTCACCGATGTCCTTATAGCAGGCCATTACTGGGATCCCCGATCTCCGGTTTTTTTTACCACGGAAGACATGAAAAACCCGGGCTTCAGGATATCCGTCATAGCAGATATCAGTTGTGATATCAACGGCCCTGTCCCTTCAACTATCAGGCCGGCAACTATCTCTGATCCTTTCTATGACTATGACCCGCAAACCGGATCCGAAGAACTCCCATTCAGCCGCCCTTCCAACATTACTGTTATGTCGGTCGATAATCTTCCTGGTGAACTTCCACGCGATGCGTCGCTCGATTTCGGGAAACATCTTATGAACCATGCACTTCACGATCTTTTTTCGGGAAAGGAAAGCCGGGTGATAACCCGCGCAACAATTCTTAAAAACGGCAGCCTTTCACCTGCATTTGAATACTTATTTGATTATCTTGGTGACGTTTAAAGATCGGTGTTGTCGCGACATCGGCCCGATAAATTAACCATTGATATTCAGTCAAATCCTAACCTGACTTCAACATGCGGAACATTTTTTTCTTCCTGCTGCTCCTTATTGCGGTGCAGTCATACTCGCAGTATGACAATGCGCCGGTAACAGGGGTCAGCGACAAAAGGCCTGAAATCTACGGTCTTACAAACGCCCGACTGATTGTTGATTATCAGACAGTACTCGAAAATGCGGATATTCTCATCTCCAACGGACGGATAGCAGAGGTGGGACAGGACCTGGTGTTTCCGAAAGGTACTATCGTTTGCGATCTGGCCGGCAAAACTATCTACCCGTCTTTTATTGATATCTATGCAGGAAATTATGGCATTAAAACACAGGGCACAACACAGGAAACCAATCCTTATGCTGCATTATTTGTCCGGCAACAGGGCCGGCAATCTGCTCCGCCGACGCCCGAACCAAGGATTGCCGATTACTGGAACGATGGCATAAACGCATCATATGATGTGGCCACCGGGTTCATTCCCGATCCGAAGACAGCCGGAGAATACCGTCAGGCGGGCTTTGGAGCTGTGGTTACATTCAGATCCGATGGTATTGCAAGGGGAACATCAGCACTGGTCACAACCGCCGACGGTAAGGCCAATAACCTGATACTGAAGAATAAAGCTTCGGCAAATTATTCATTTACCCGCGGCAGGTCCGCCGACCCATACCCCCTCTCGCAGTTCGGAATAATAGCACTCCTCCGTCAACTGAATTATGATTCACAGTGGTACATGCAGTTGCCTGCGGGATATTTTCACGATGACGGTATCGAAGCATATGTGGCGAACCTGAAGCTGCCTCAGGTTTTTGAGGTAACCAACAAGATTGAGGTGATGCGGGCCGACAGAATAGGAAAGGAATTTAATATCAACTACATAGTAAAAGGAGCCGGCGACGAGTACCAGGCAATCAATGACATTAAGAAATGCGGCAGCCGGCTTATAATTCCGCTGAACTTCCCTGAAGCGCCTGATGTAAAGGACCCGTATGACGCCGCCGCAGTAACTTATACCACGCTAAAACATTATGAGATGGCTCCTGCAAACCTGTCATATGTTTCCGGGGCAGGCGTGACATTTGCCATAACATCATCGGATATGAAGAAGCGGAGCGACTTCCTTGCAAACCTGAGGAAAGCTGTGAAATACGGACTGCCCGAATCTGAGGCGCTCAAAGCTCTTACCTATACTCCGGCTGTGATGATTGGTGCCGCTGACCTTCTTGGAGCAGTCAAAAAGGGAATGGTTGCCAATCTGCTTATTACATCGGGCAGCATCTTCAGTGACGATTGTGTGATCTTTGAGAACTGGGTCCAGGGTAAACCCTACAGGCTGGTTGATCTGAGGTTAAAGGATGTCAGGGGAACATATGCACTTAAAATTGATACCTCTGATTTTAAATTGTCCCTTACCGGGGCTATCGACAAACCCACAGTAAAACTGACAAGGGATTCGACGGAGATCAGGGGAGCAACATTCACCAGAGACCACGACCTGGTCAGCATCATATTTGAGTCGGGCAAAACCAGATACAGGCTCTCGGGCTATCAGGCAGGAGCTGATATTGAAGGCGACGGACAGCTCGATAACGGCAAATGGATATCCTGGAAAGCTACATATGAAGGTCCGGCCAAAACTGAAATCCGGTCTTCAAAGCCACAGCTTAAACCTCAAAAAGGCAGCCTCATCTATCCGTTTACGGCATATGGTCAGCCTGAAATTCCAAAGCAGGAGGATGTTCTTTTCAGGAATGCCACAGTATGGACAAACGAAAAAGAGGGCAAGCTACTTAACACCGATGTACTGGTAAAAGGGGGGAAAATAGCACGGATAGGTAAGAATTTATCTGCCGGCGGTTCAAGGGTTATCGACGCAACCGGCATGCATCTGACCTCAGGTATTATTGACGAGCATTCCCACATTGCAATGGATGGCACCAATGAAGGCGGCCAGGCAATTACCTCTGAAGTCAGGGTAGGGGATGTGATCGATCCTGAGGATCTGAGCATATACCGGCAGCTCGCGGGAGGAGTTACTGCTGCTCATATTCTCCATGGCTCGGCCAATCCGATCGGAGGCCAGTCAATTCTCATAAAGCATCGCTGGGGTCATTCAGCTGAGGAACTGAAAATTGAGAACCAGCCCGGATTCCTCAAACATGCACTTGGTGAAAATGTAAAGCGGAGCGCCTCGAGATACCCGACTACAAGGATGGGGGTCGATCAGATCATCAGGGATGCCTACCGCAGGGCGATAGATTACAGCAATGAGTGGAAGGCATGGAACGCCCTGAAGCCTGCCGAACGCATCGGAAAAGTACCGCCAAGACGTGACCTGGAGCTTGACCCGATAGTGGATGTGCTCGAAAAAAGGAGTTACATCGAATGCCATACATACGTGCAATCTGAAGGCACAATGATCATGAACCTTGCAAAAGACTTTGGCGTAAAGGTTAATTCGCTTATCCACTTCAATGAAGCATACAAGATTGCCGACCAGATAGCCGGGAACGGCGTCGGGGCATCGGTTTTTGCAGACTGGTGGGATTATAAATATGAAGTTTATGAGGGAATTACCTACAACGCTTCCCTGCTTATGAGCCAGGGCGTTCTTACCTGCCTTCATTCGGATGATGCTGAAATGGGGAGGAGACTTAACCAGGAAGCAGGAAAAATAGTGAAGTACGGAGGAGTGAGTGAGATTGAGGCACTGAAGCTGGTGACACTCAATCCTGCTAAACTTTTGCATCTCGACGACAGGATGGGAAGCATCAAAGTCGGAAAGGATGCTGATCTTGTACTCTGGACCGACCAGCCTCTCTCGGTTTACGCACGGGCAAACAAGACCATGGTCGACGGTACGGTCTATTTTGATGAAGAACTTGACTTAAAGCTCAGGCAGGCGATCGATGCTGAGCGCAACAGGATCATCTCAGCTATTTTAAAGGAATCAAACCAGCCTTCATCACCTGACATGCCTAATCTCCCAAGACGATGAAAAAGAAATTCATATACACAGCCCTGCTGATCACGGCAACCATTGCAAATACACCGGCACAGAATCCTGTTGTGGCGCCTTCCCAGGCCCGTCCTGTCATGCTCAAAGGCGGAACTATCCATACAGGTACCGGTGAGGTGATTGAAAACGGACTGGTAGCTTTCTCAGGAGGCAAGATCACTTTTGTCGGAAAAATATCAGACTTCGGAAATGATACCTCCGGCTATGAGGTCATCGGCGTTGAAGGCAAGCAGGTTTATCCCGGGCTCATATATCCAGGCACCAGCCTGGGCCTCATTGAGATAGACGGTGTTGACGTCACTGTCGACAACAGGGAGACAGGCGATCTTAATCCCAACGTCAGGTCAATAGTTGCCTATAACACCGATTCGCACGTCATTCCGGTTGTCAGATCGAACGGTATACTTATTGCACAGATCGTACCTGCCGGGACCCTGCTTCCGGGAACTTCAAGCATAGTTCAGCTCGATGCGTGGAACTGGATGGATGCAATTTACAAAGCCGACGATGGAATCCAGATGGGCTGGCCCCGTAAGGCAGCCCCGTCGGGGAGGAGAGGATCAAGTTACCCGGGTATGACAGCAGGTGGTGAGAGTAATTATGACAAGAACGTTGAGCAGCTTGAGAAGATCTTTTCAGATGCTGTTGCATATTCTCAGACGGATAAGCCGGTAAACGCCAACCTGCGGCTTGAGGCAATGAAAGGTCTTTTTGACGGGACTAAGACCCTGTATATTAATGCCCCGGAACCAAAAGGAATAATTGCCGCAATAACATTTGCAAAAAGGTTTGGCGTGAAAAGGATCGTGCTTACCGATGCCGATGAGAATGCATGGATGGTCAGGGATTTTCTTAAGCAGAACAATATCCCTGTTATTATTGCACAGGTCCACAGCCTCCCCATGTATGAGCAAAGCGACACCAGGCTCCCGTTCAGGCTTGCAGCAATGTTTCACGATGAAGGCATCCTGGTCGGACTGTCATATGATAATCAGGCCTACGGCTATAACCTTCCTTTTGTTGCCGGGCAGACTGTCTCATACGGTCTCACAAAGGAGGAGGCCCTGCAGACAGTTACCATCAACAATGCAAGGATCCTTGGCATTGACAACGTGACAGGCACACTGGAGGCCGGAAAAGATGCGAATATTGTCGTTTCTACAGGCGATATACTGGATATGATAACAAACAACGTCGAATACGCGTTTATCAGGGGTAGAAACATAAGCCTTGATAATAAACACAAGCAGCTCTACCGCAGGTTCCTGAAAAAATATGAGAACTCCGGTCAGCTTAAATAAAACTGTTTATTAATTTTGCGGATTATTTTATCTTGATGAGAATCACATTTTTAGGACCTGCGCATCCGTACAGGGGAGGACTGGCTGCTTTCAACGAAAGGCTTGCAAGGCAGTTCTCCGATGAAAATAAAGATGTGGATATCCGCACTTTCTGCCTGCAGTATCCCAAGGTTCTCTTCCCGGGAAAGACGCAGTTCACCGACAGCCCGCCCCCTGACGGGATCAGGATTGTGCGTGTGCTGAATTCGGTGAACCCTTTTAACTGGATCAGGACAGGAATAAAGTTAAAAAGGGAAAAGCCCGACATCCTGCTTGTAAGATACTGGCTTCCTTTTATGGCGCCCTGCCTCGGGACAGTTTCAAGAATAGTCAGGTCAAATAAGTACACCATTATCATTTCAGTTGTTGACAATGTGTTTCCCCATGAAAAGCGGCCGGGCGACAGGTTGCTGACGAAGTTCTTCATTAACAGCCTTGACGGTGCTGTAACACTTTCAGGGGCTGTTCGCGAGGATATGGAATCATTCAGGAACGACATGCCTGTAATATTCACCCCTCACCCTCTGTTCGACAATTACGGGAAAAAGATCGACAGGGAGGAGGCATTGACAAAGCTTAACCTTGATAAAAGCTATTCCTACCTGCTTTTCTTTGGGTTCATACGCGATTACAAGGGTCTGGACCTGTTGATCAAAGCTTTTGCCGACAAGCGGCTGAGAAACCTTAAACTTAAGCTGCTGGTCGCCGGGGAATTTTATGACGACGAATCACGTTACCGGGCACTGGTAAGTCAATCGGGACTTGAGAAAGATATTATATTTTACGACCATTTTATCAAAGACAGTGAAGTGGGTCTGTTTTTCAGTATTGCCGATCTGGTTGTGCAGCCGTACAAGTCTGCCACCCAGAGCGGGGTAACCCAGATTGCCTTTCAATATGAGCGGCCTATGCTCGTCACCGATGTAGGCGGTCTGAAGGAGATAGTTCCGAATGGAAAGTGCGGTTATGTTGTAAAACCTGATCCCCAGGAAATTGCAGATGCTATTTTTGATTATTTCGGGAATGCCAGAAAGCAGGCTTTCACTGAATGTGTAAGGAAGGAAAAGAAGAAATTCTCATGGAACAGGATGTCTGACTCGGTCACAGAAGTCTTCTACAGGTGCCTCCTGAAGCAGCTTATGCAATCGTTATAATTACGCCAGATTCACTTTCTCCCTTATAAGATACTTGTTTCTCTCGGATGAATTCCTGTTAAGAAGCTCTCCCAGGAAACCAGTAAGAAACAGAATTGAACCGATTATCATCACTGTAAGGGCAATGTAGAAATACGGGCTTTCGGTAACAAGCGGCGCTCTGAGGTGATTATGAATAAATACCAGTTTTCTTATTCCCAGGTAACCCGCCATTACGATGCCTATTAGGAACATCAGTGTCCCGAGTGAGCCAAAAAGGTGCATGGGGCTTTTCCCGAATCGTGTAATGAAACCAATGGTAAGCAGATCAAGATAACCTTTCAGGAACCTGTCGAGTCCGTATTTTGATTTTCCGTATTTTCTGGGCCTGTGTTCAACTATCTTTTCACCGATCCTGTTAAATCCGGCTTTCTTTGCCAGCATGGGAATGTACCTGTGCATCTCTCCGTAAACTTCGATACTTTTTATCACCTCATTCGTGTATGCTTTAAGACCGCAGTTGAAATCGTGCAGTTTGATGCCCGAATACAACCTGGCTGTCCCGTTATATATCCTGCTTGTAAAACGCTTGATGAAGGGATCATATCTTTTTTTCTTCCAGCCCGAAACGAGATCATATCCATCGCTGCTGATCATTCTGAACAGGCCAGGGATCTCATCGGGACTATCCTGAAGGTCCGAATCCATTGTAATAACGACATCACCCGAAGCTTCGGTAAAACCCGTATGGAGGGCTGCTGCTTTTCCGTAGTGCCTTCTGAACCTCAGACCCCTGATATCCCGATCAATTTCAGCAAGACCTGAAATCACCTTCCATGAGGAGTCGGAGCTTCCGTCATCAACGAATATTATCTCGAAATTCAGCTTCTCTTTCAGACAGACATCCCTGATCCAGCCGGCCAGTTCGCTTATCGATTCCTCTTCATTGTAAACGGGTATTACAACAGACAGGTCCATCCGAAATGCTTTTAGTTTATTTCAGGTGCATCGATCAGGGGATTTCCCTCTTTTCTTACAAAAATTGCTATAATAAGCGACATTATTGTGCCTGTAATCATATTACTAAATATGCTGATTGGGGCAATGATTTCAGGTCTGATCATCTTCCTCTGGATCTTCATTGCTGCGTCGAGTGCCTCCTGTGGCATACCTCTTTTTTCAAGAAGTTCCTCAGTGAAAGCAAGTTGCTTTGCTGCGAGACCCGGGTCGATGATAGCGTAAAGAATGTAAGTAAAGATCGCAGCAATTACCGAGTAATACAGGAAGATAACAACACCTGAACCGACCGCCTGGCCGTAAGTAATATATCCTTTGAGAAAGTTGTCGCGGTATGATTTGACAAGAAAGTAAAGCGCAAATATCAAAACTAAAAGAACCACGTATCCCTGCACCTTGTTGAATGTAAGATCAAGGAAATACATGACGAGGGAATATGCAATCCCGATTAATCCCAGAATCAAACCGTTTGTCAGGTTTGCTTTCCAGACAGATACCTTTTGTTCCATGATTTCATAAGTTGGTTGGTTAATTCTTCTTGTTGATTTTCAGCAAATATAGTGTAAATCCTCAATCGGGGCTGCCTTCACGGAAGGAAATATTGTTTGGCAGTGTTGCCCGAAAGTTGTATTTTTGCACAGGGTAAGTCTTGTACGACCAGCTCCCGCTGAACTCCCCCAGGACCGGAAGGTAGCAAGGGCAGGTGGTTGTAGCGGTGCGATATAAGGAGCTTACCCTTTTTTAATTCCCTCCCATTGCAGCTACGCTTGTAAAGGCCTGATAGCAATTCCCTTTAACCGGATTTATTTTACATTTGTTATATTTTAAAAAAGTACTATGCTTTTACGATTGTACCCGGTCGAACCGAATCCTGAAAGGATCAGGAAGGTAACCGATGTGCTTGAAGCCGGGGGGATCATAATTTATCCGACCGATACAGTATATGCAATGGGCTGTGACATAAGGGCAACGAAAGCTATCGAAAGAATTGCGCGCTTCAAGGGGATGAATCCTCTGAACCCCGATATGTCGATCATCTTTCATGACCTCAGCCAGTTGTCGGAATACACAGTCATAAGGGATAACAAGATCTTTAAGCTCCTTAAGAAAAACCTTCCGGGCCCGTTCACCTTTATAGTCCAGGCAAATAACCAGATACCGAAGATGTTCAGGAATAAGAAGAAAACTGTCGGAGTAAGGATCCCCGACAACAATATTGTCCTTGAAATAGTCAGGGAACTTGGCAGGCCTATAATTACCACTTCAATTCACGATGCTGATGAGGTGATTGAGTATACGACAGATCCCGAACTCATCTACGAAAAATACAGGGATTTCGCTGAGATCGTGATCAATGGCGGCTATGGTAAGAATGAGGCCTCCACAATTGTCGACTGTACCGGGGATGAGATCCAGATCGTAAGACAGGGATTGGGAGTTCTGGAATACTGATTAACCGAGCCAAATAAAGGCACTCTTTTGCCCCCCTCCCAGGGGGGCCTTGGGGGGTCGCTAAAAATTTTTGCTCCTTGTCAGGAGTACAATCACAGTCAGCAATTCCAGCCTCCCTGCAAGCATCAGAAAGGTGAGGAACCATTTTCCCGCTGCCGGCAGATCGCCATAATTTGTGAAAGGACCGAAAGTTCCGATTGCCGGGCCGATGTTCCCGAGCATGGATGCGGCAGTACCGAAGGAGGTGATCACGTCATAGTTCATCAGGGCGATGATCAGCGTTCCGATGCAGAGAGTTATGAAATATAGCGTAACGAAAACAAGTAAATTAAAAACAATTGTCTGCGGCACCCGCTTCTTGTCAATATATACCGGCATAAAAGCATACGGGTGTACTGACTTCCTCGATTCAGCCCTGGTATTTCTGGCTATAATCAGCAGCCTGATTATCTTGATCCCTCCGCTTGCCGATCCGGCCATTCCTCCGGTAAACATCAGGACAAAAATGAGCATTATTGCCAGGTCCCCCCAGTTACTGTAGTTTTCTGTGTAAAAACCGGTAGTTGTAACAATGGATATGACATGGAAGAATCCATTCTGAAGTGCCTTGAGAGCCGGGAATTCCGATTTTATGAAAAGGACTGCAGATATTAGCAATGAGAAGCCGAGTATCGTAAGGATATAGAAATTGAACTCATCGTTTGTCACGATCCTTTTAAAATTCTTCTTGACGGCAAAGTAGAAAAGGGTAAGGTTTGCCCCGGCAAATAACATAAAAAGCGCGACCACAGCCTTGATATACGGTGACGAAAAAGCAGCCATGTTGTTGTTCCTTGTTGAAAAGCCCCCGGTCGAAAGTGTAGACAACGAATGACAGACCGCATCGAAAAGTGGCATCTTCCCCAGCAGGAGCATGAATGTCTCGGCTGCAGTAAGTACCACATAGATTATGATAAGCCTTTTGAAGGTCTCAAGGATCTGAGGGTGGATCTTATCTGTCGGCTGTCCCGAATACTCGGTTGTGGGAAGCTGTATGTTCAGGGTCCTCACTATCGGGAGAACATAAAGTGAAAGCGTAATAAATGCGACTCCTCCAAGCCACTGGGTGAAGCTCCTCCAGAGAAGTATACCACGTGGAAGCGATTCGACATCATCGAAGATAGTGGCACCTGTTGTGGTGTACCCTGAGATTGATTCAAAGAAAGCATCGGTGAAATTGTCGGTTACCCCGCTGAGCACAAATGGCAGGGAACCGAATGCAGCTAAGAGTATCCAGATCCCGGCAGTGATCAGATAACCTTCGCGCGTCCCGTAAACCTTCTCCTCTTTCCTCAGCGGGGTAAATACAAGAATACCTGTTACTAGTGTGATGATCGATGAATAGAACAACGGCCCGGAGGCCTCGTCATCCATGAGAAGCGAAATAACAGCAGAAAGAAGCATAAAAAGCCCCTCAAGAATCAGGACCTGGCTGAATACCCTTGCAATAATCCTGTAATTGATCATGACTGATCAGGTGAAGTATTTCGACAGCTTTTCATAAGCTGTTGGCAGAGTAAATACAACTACCTTGTCGTTTGTCCTGAGTATCGTATCGCCTGTTGCAATGAACGGGACACCCTCCCTTGTACCACCGCCGACTATCGCGTCTTTGGGGAAATCGAGGCTTCTCAGGGAGCCTTTGGTTATTTTTGAGTTTTCAGGAACATTGAATTCGATCACTTCGGCGTCGGTCCCCGTCATATACTTGACCTGCGTAACGTTGGGATTTGTTGTGTGCCTGAATATCCTGCTGGCAGCCGAGATCTTTTTGTTTATTATTGTATCGATGCCGGTGTTCTCGGCAAGATTTATGTATTCCATGTTCTCAACTTCGGCAATTGTCCTTTTGACACCAAGTCTCTTGGCAAGCAGGCACGACAGTATGTTGGTTTCAGAGTTACCGGTTACTGCTACGAAGGCGTCCATCTGTGATATCCCTTCCTGCTTCAGGAGCTCCACGTTCCTGCAATCACCGTTGATTATGAGCGTATCTTCAAGAATGTCGGAAAGTGCTTCGCACCTTGCGGGATCCAGGTCTATGAGCTTTACCTCGCAGTTCTTCTGCATATAGAGCGCAACATGCTTGCCGATCCTGCTTCCGCCGAGGATCATGATATGCTTGGCTTCAAAGTTCTCCTTACCCGACGTAGTCATCATTTCAC
>JBAVOD010000562.1:0-4914 GCA_049691735.1 Bacteroidales bacterium | reverse complement strand
TCACATAGGTAATGACTTCACGCTGATCATTTTCAGAAAGATATTCTATGCTCACTTCAGGATTAATGTGCCAGTGGATACCCTCTTTGAATCCAAGGTCCGCATACTCGGGCCCGGTTTTCATCTGCAGCACAATGTCCCATTCGGAATTAAGTGAATCGGTCAGGTAATACTTGTTTGTAACTAGGGTCCTGGGGTAGAATTTATCGGGCCAGTGGCATTCCTCACAGGTTTCGCGTGCAGGCCTCAGGTCGTGGATAGGGGTGGGGATAGGCCTTGGATAATCATTCGCAATCACTGCATAGACCTGATGAAGTCCAGATAGTTTCGATTTTACGTACCATGAAGCTCCGGCGCCAACATGGCATTCAACGCAGGTGACTTTGGCATGCGGAGAATTCCTGTATGCCGTATACTCCGGTTCCATCACCTTGTGGCATAATGCGCCGCAGAATTCGACAGTTTCAGTTACATGGTAGGCACCAAGGCTCCCCATGGCTGAAAGCAGCAGGAATACAGTTGCAACTATTATGAATGTATAAAAAAACCTTCTTTGCACCGGGTTGTTCAGGTCGATAGTCGGGTACAAGTTTTCGCCTGTCCTGCCGCTTTTCCGGAGCCTTCGGCGCCTCAGATAAGCTCCAACGGGTATCAGGATCAACCCCAGGACCAGAAATACAGGAAGAATGATATAAATGAATATTCCGAGATTTGAACTCCCTTTATAAAATACTGTCGATATTACGAACAGAATGATTATCAGGGCAAAATCGATGCCTGCCATAAGTATGCCAATCAGGCTAAGCCAATTCCTGTAGCGTTCTGGTAGTTTCATCAGGTCAGGTAATTAAATGTGATTATCTATAAGCTCTGATATAAAATGTCTCAGTTGATTGTACGATGTAACAACCCTCAAATCTTTATGGTCATTGATCACGTTTTCGGGAGGGTTATAAAGTATGCCCAATTCGGCCTGGCGCAGCATTGATATGTCATTGTATGAATCGCCTATGGCTATAACCTTGTAATTCAGGTTCTGCATTGCTTCCACAACTTTCCTTTTTGCGTCGGTCTGCCTCAGGTTGAAATCGGTAATATTTCCGTCCTTGTCAATAGTAAGGTGATGACAGAACAATACCGGCCATTGCATTTTTTCAAGAAGGGGATCGGCAAATTCGCGGAATGTATCGGAAACCACTATCATCTGCGCCCGTCCATGGAGCCAGTTGATGAAATCAAGTGCACCCGGCATCAGCTCAAGCAGTGATATGACCTTCTGAACATCATTGATTGTAATGCTGTGCTGCTTCAGTATCTTCAGCCTTCGGTTCATCAGGGCATTATAGTCACTGATATCGCGTGTGGTAAGCTTTAATTCGTCAATTCCGGTCCATCTCGCAACATTGATCCACACCTCAGGTACAAGCACTCCTTCAAGATCACAACATACAATATACATTATCCAGACTATATTTAATTAATAATTCTTTATGAGGAAGTCTCTGAAGACTTCATAATCGTCAGGTAAAGATACGTATTCTTCGCTTTTGCCCTTTAATCCGGCAAGCGAATCCGGCAGGGGAGGGGTAAAATTAAGTATTGAAGATATCTCTTCACGGAATTTGCCGGGATGTGCTGTTTCGAGAGAAATAAAATACCGGCCTTCAGGCGAAGGAGCCTCCCGCTCGATATACCTCTGAAGTCCTGACCATGCAACAGCCCCGTGTGGTTCAAGAAGCACCGAATAATGGTTGTAGCACGATCTTATTGCATCCCTGGTCTCTTCCTCTTTAACCATCACGGGAAAGAAATCCTGCCGCATTCTTCCCAGATCCGGAGGATCTGAAATGCTTCCGTTTTCGTCCATCCTGCCCCCGTAAAGTGCAATGATCCTTGCAAAATTGCTGGGGTGCCCCACATTCATCGCACTCGAAATGCAGTTCCTCGACGGTGATAAAGGCTTATATTTACCTGTTGAGAAATAGACAGGGACTTCATCATTTTCATTTGTTGCGATAATAAACTTCTCTATGGGAAGTCCCATTTCCCTTGCTATTATCCCTCCCATGATATTTCCGAAATTTCCGCATGGCACGCTGAACACCATCCTGTCCTCAGCTTTTCCGGATAATCTTGCCCATGCCCAGAAATAATAAATCGATTGAGGGAGCAATCTTCCGATATTTATTGAATTTGCAGAGGAAAGCATAAGTCCTGCCAGCGACTCATCCATAAAGGCCTTTTTGGCAAAAGCCTGGCAGTCGTCAAATTTTCCCTCGACGGCAATAACCCTGATGTTGCCTTTAAGTGTGGTCATCTGCAACCTTTGCATGTCAGTTACTTCCCGAAGCGGAAAAAGGATGACAACATTGATATTCGGAAGCCCGTAAAAAGCCCTGGCGACAGCGCTTCCCGTATCTCCCGAAGTGGCAGTAAGAATTGTGATGTGCCTGTTTTCAATATCAAGGAAATACTGCATCAGCCTTCCCATGAAAAGAGAGGCAAAATCCTTGAACGACGCAGTCGGCCCCTGGTCAAGCCGCATGAGATAATTGTTGTCGTACACCCTGTTCAGGGGGATGGAAAAAGTATAGATCTCGCTGCAGATGTCTGCCAGATGACCCCTGTCGATCTCATCACCAATGAGCATCCCCAGTATTTTCGCAGCCAGTGCAGGGTAGGTTGCTCCACAGATCTCTTCGAGATCGCCAGGATTCAATAGCGGCAAATTTGCAGGCATGTACAATCCCCCGTCAGGTGCAAGTCCCTTCAACAGTGCTTCCCTGAAAGTCGTCAGTGATGCTCTGAGATTCGTGGAATAAAACTTATTGCTCATATATCAGGGTGTCATACGTTTACCACTCTCATAATATCTGCAAATATGCCCGCAGCAGTGACCTCGGCACCTGCGCCGTAACCTTTGATGACCATCGGGAGTTCCCTGTACCTTTCAGTTGTGAGCAGGACTATATTATTGCTTCCTTCAAGGGTGTATGTGGGATGAGATGAATCAATAGTGATCAGCTCAACCTGTGCTTTTCCGCGATCCATTGTTGCAAAGAACCTCCATTTTCTTTTTTCATTTTCGAGCTTTTTCCTCTCCTCTTCGAATTCCCGGTCAAGGTTTGCAACCTTTGTGTAGAATTCCTCAAGGTTGCCCTCAAAGCATTCTTCCGGTATGAATTTTTTTACTGCAACATCCTTGATTTCCAGAGGGTATCCTGCTTCCCTGGCAAGTATGAGGATCTTCCTGACAACATCAGTGCCGCTGAGGTCAATTCGTGGATCAGGTTCTGAAATTCCCTTTTCCTTCGCCATCCTGATTGCCGCACTCAGAGGTATATCAGGAGAAATCGTATTGAAAATGAAGTTGAGGGTTCCCGACAGGACAGCTTCAATCTTAAGTATCCTGTCACCGCTTACAACAAGGTCGCTGATTGTCTTTATTATCGGAAGCCCTGCCCCGACAGTGGTCTCATACATAAATCGGACACCTTTTTCACCGGCCGCCGATTTTAGTAAATGGTAATAGGCATAATCTGACGAACATGCAATCTTGTTTGCGGTGACAACCGAGACGTACCGGTCAAGTATCCTTGCATATGTATCGGCAACCTTTGCATTGGCCGTACAGTCGATGAATACCGAATTCCGCAGGTTAAGCCTGGTCATCCTGTTGATAAAAAGTTCTATATCACTCTGTTCTCCGTTGGAGTATAACAAATCAAGACAGTTGTTCAGCTTAATCGATTTTGGATCAAGGAGCATTTTCCTGGAATTAATTATTCCGAGCAGGCTGACCTTAAGATTATATTCTTCCATGAGAAGATCTTGCTGCTTTTGAAGCTGCCGTATCAGACTTGAGCCTACAAAACCGGTGCCGGCAATGAAAAGATGCAGGACTTTGTATTTTGAAAGGAAAAAGCCGTCATGTATTACGTTCAGAGCCTTCCGGAGGTTCTCATTCCTGATTACAACCGAAATGTTAAGCTCTGATGAACCCTGCGCTGTGGCAATTACATTAATACCGTTCCTGCCGAGCGATCTGAAAAGCGTGGCCGATACGCCGGGAGTGTTCTTCATTTTTTCGCCGACAATGGCGATGATCGAAAGATCTTTTTCTATAAGTATCTTAAGTTCTTTCTTATACCTGATCTCCTTTTCAAATTCCTGGTTTATTGCTTCAACAGCTGCCTTCGTATCAGTCGGATTGGCGGCAAAGGTGATCGAATATTCAGATGATGCCTGTGTAATCAGTACAATATTTACGTTTCGCTTTGCAAGCGAACCGAACAGCCTCATGGAGGTACCGCTGATCCCCACCATGGATGGCCCCTGGAGGGTTATCAGGTCAATATTGTCAATTGATGAGATCCCTTTTATGGCGCTTTTTGATCCGTTCACAGGATTGCGGCATATCAGTGTGCCCTTTGAACCGGGATTGAACGAGTTCTTAATGGTCACGGGAATGTTCTTCTTATATACCGGCCTGAGAGTTGGTGTATAGATAACCTTGGCGCCGAAATGCGAAAGCTCCATAGCTTCCGGGTACGTCAGGGTTTCAATTGTGTAAGCCTTCTCAACTTTTTTGGGATCAGCGGTCATGAATCCGTCAGTATCGGTCCATATTTCAAGAGTCTCGGCATTGATTGCAGCAGCAATTATCGCTGCCGTATAATCCGATCCGCCGCGACCAAGCGTAGTTATCTCATTTTCACGGGTGCAGGCTATGAACCCCGGAACCAGCATCAATCCTGACCGGCGGTGCATCTTCTTTCTGATCAGCGGATTTGTGATTTCAAAATCCACGCTGGCACTACCGAAGTTATTGTCTGTCCTTATTATCTCCCGCGGATCGATCAGGACGCTGCCGGGCAAATATGCTGCAATGATGGCTGAAGAAAGCCGCTCTCC
>JBAVOD010000561.1:0-10553 GCA_049691735.1 Bacteroidales bacterium | reverse complement strand
TTAGGTTTATCAGTTCGCATACTCTCAAAGATCACGACTGTAACTATCTTGCAATACATTAATTCAATGAACGATAAACCTTTAAATCATTTAAAATATGCTATGGCTTCTTAACCGCACAACGCGTTAAAGTTTTATATTTCAATATTGTACGATCGAACATGCATTATTCATGCATAATTTTCCCGGAACCAAAAAAACTGAAATTCACACTCCCGTAGTTACGATGCTCAAAAAATGCCTTATGGTCAGTGAAACTCATCGACCGGGGATGCTCGAGAATAAAAAATCCATCCTCTTTCAATACTCCCGATCCCATTACCAGATCGGGAATGGTCTTAAGCCACGGCAGATCATATGGCGGATCAGCGAAAACAATATCATACCTGGTTGTACAGGTCTTAAGATATGCCTTTACATCAATATGAATCGGCTTAATGCCTGTTATCCCCAGCTCATCGATCACCCGCCTGATTCCGGCAATATGCCTTGGATCCCGCTCAAGAAGATGAACAGCGGGAACCCCCCTGGAAGCGAATTCAAGACTTATCGACCCGGTCCCTCCAAAAAGATCCAGCACCGTAACGGATTCAAAGTCAACCCTGTTTGTCAGTATATTGAACAGACCCTCCTTTGCAAAATCCGTCGTCGGACGAGCCTTCAGGCCCGAAACCGGATTAATTATCCTTCCCTTGTATTTTCCGCCAATTATTCGCAATTCACTGAACTGAATATGTTAATGTACCTGTGCAGATTAATCTCATTAAAGACATAACTGAAGGTGAAGTTGCCTCTGGGCTCTGCAGGCTCCAGATTCCTCAGATTATTCTGCAGATCCGAAAACCTGCCATCCTCAAGTACTGTTCTTCCACTGAAAAAAACAGCCTCGTCCTGGCTAATGCCAAGCGATTTGAGCACATACAAAACATAATACTGTATGTCGGACAATGTTTTGTAAGTAAATGTATTGCAAAACTGCAGGGAGTTCTGATCAAATACGATCAGAGTCAGAAATTCTTTTTCGAGGTGAATATGAACATAATCATTTCCTGCGCCCCGCCGGTTCAAATATATCTGATAAAAAAGTGGCTTTAAATGGTGCAACAGGTTTGCAGTCTTGAATATGTCCCTAAGAAATCCGACAAGCTGATCCTGGAGCGAAAACAATATGAATGCCTCCGGCTCCGGCAGCCTGTTCGTAAGTATTGATTCTCCGTCAGAAACCTGCAGATTGAATCTGAAATATTCATCTTTCTTCGACTCTTCAAACAAAGGAGCAGGCACGAGCGTCGATTTGAACGATGGTGTGACAATATTTACCTTTCTGAATCGCCTGGTCAGAAAATCATCGGTGGTTATTAGCTCCCTGAGCCTGTTTATATCATATTTAACACTGCCTTCCGGCTCATACGATCTGAGGAGCAAAAATTTGTTCCTCAGGGTATCTAACAGGCTGAATGAAAGCTCGTCAGAACTGACCTGGACCGATAATTCATAATGCTCGGTAGAATTTATGTCGAGTGTCTCATCAAAAAGTTCAAGTAATGGCATATTATTAAAGCCTTTGCTTTGTAATCTTCAATGTCCTCTTTGCCTGGTTGCCAAAAACTCACCAACAACCAAAAGCCCCCACCACAATCCACCCCTGCAGGCTGGCTCCATCTCCGCCGGCTGGCGGATCGGCCCCCTTTAGGGGGTTTGGGGGTAAACTCCTGGGGGTAAAAGCATTCCCGGAGAACCAACTCAAATTACATTTTATGGTCCGAATTAACTAAGTTTACAAACAAAAATAGAAAAAATATCCAATTACCACGAATTTACTGTGCTTCGCGATACATTAATATATAACAGCTTATGCAAAAACCTCGGGAATGAACCCACCGAAGATCAGGCATCAGCCCTGATGAATATAGCTTCTTATATCCGCGAAAACAAACAGGATGTAATATTCCTTCTTAAAGGTTATGCCGGAACCGGCAAGACAAGTGTCATCAGCTCTGTTGTCAGAACGCTCGACCTGCTGAGGATGAAATCTGTTTTACTGGCTCCAACCGGACGGGCGGCAAAAGTCCTTGCTTCATTTGCAGGAAAACAGGCATTCACTATCCATAAGAAGATCTATCGCCAGAAATCACTCAGCGATGGCATCGGCCGTTTTATCCTTGACAGAAACCTTTCAAGGGATACTTACTTCATAGTCGATGAGGCATCGATGGTATCGAATAGTTCAAATGATGCTTCAGTCTTTGGCAGCGGAAAACTGCTTGAGGATCTTATTGAATATGTTTATTCAGGTAACGGTTGCAAACTGATCCTGGTAGGGGATACCGCGCAACTTCCTCCGGTTGGATCGGTCCTTAGCCCGGCGCTCGATCCTGAGGCACTCAGAGAGTTCAGATTCGGTCTGGTCACTTCACAACTGAGACAGGTTGTAAGACAAAGTGAGACTTCAGGTATTCTCATGAACGCCACAAATATCAGGCTGCAGATCTCGGAGTGTAACCTGGTAAAGCCCCAACTCGACTGCCGGAATTTCAAAGATATAATAAGGATCGCCGGTGAGGATCTGATAGATGAAATCTCTGATGCCTATGGCAGGTGCGGACTCGAGGGTACGATAATCATAGTTAATTCAAATAAGCAGGCTAACCGGTATAACCTGGGCATCCGAAGCAGGATCTTTTTCAGGGAGGAAGAAATCTCCGCGGGAGATATTATCATGGTCGTCAAGAATAATTATTCGCTGGCTGATGAGGAGGATCCCACAAGATTTATAGCTAACGGTGACATTGCAGAAGTTAAAAGGATCAGGAACTATGAAGAACGCTACGGTTTCCGCTTTGCACAAATGGAGCTCTGGTTCCCTGATTACAGCCTTGAAATAGAAACTAAAGTGATGCTCGACGTCCTCCGCATGGATTCACCTGCACTCCCGGCAGAAAAAAGCAGCGAGCTTTTTCACAACGTTTTGGCCGATTATCTCCACTTAAAGTCCAGAAGAAAACAATATGATGCAGTGCGGGAGGACCCTTATTTCAATGCGCTTCAGATTAAATTTTCTTATGCCGTTACCTGCCATAAAGCCCAGGGCGGACAGTGGGAGAGGGTCTTCATCGATCAGGGGATGTTCAACAGGAATGAAATCACGATCGATTACCTGCGGTGGTTCTATACTGGTCTGACCCGTGCAACGGAACGGGTCTATCTCGTCAACTTCAATGATGAATTCTTTTTACCCCCAACCCCCTGAAGTGGGCTATTTACGAATTCTATAACCAGTACATCCTCCCCTCTCAGGGGGCCGAGCGTTAAGAATCCCGCCGGTGGCGGGATTTAGCGAAGGAGCCAGCCTGCAGGGGTGGATTGTGGTGGAAAGGTGCCCGCCAGGGCAGAGGGGTCTCTGATCGCGGTCACAGTTGCTCGTGGGAGGTGCCCGCCAGGGCAGAGGGGTCTTTGATCTCGGCTACAGATGCTCAGGGGAGGTGCCCGCCAGGGCGTAGGGGTCTCTTATCGCGGTCACAGTTGCTTCTGGGAGGTGCCCCAGAACCATATCAGTCTCCAACGATCTTCACCAGCACCCTCTTACTCCTCTTCCCGTCAAACTCTCCGTAGAATATCTGCTCCCAGGGACCGAAATCAAGCTTTCCCTGGGTTACGGCAACTACCACTTCACGTCCCATCAGCGTCCTTTTGATATGAGCATCGGCATTGTCCTCAAAACCATTGTGCTTATACTGTGAATAGGGTTTCTCAGGTGCCAGCTTTTCAAGCCAGACTTCAAAATCATGGTGCAACCCTCCTTCATCATCATTGATGAATACACTGGAAGTAATGTGCATCGCATTCACAAGGCAAAGCCCTTCCCTGATATTGCTTTCCTGAACACATTTTTCAACCTGACCGGTAATGTTTATAAAAGCCCGTCTGGTAGAAGTTTCAAACCAAAGCTCTTTTTTATACGATTTCATGTCAAATTAAATTTTATTATTCTGAAAGTTTGATTGGTGGTTCCCGCACCCCGCACCCCGCAACCCGCACCCCGCAACTGCTTTGGGTTCTTCCCCGCACCCCGCACCCCGCACAACAACTTAAACCAGTTTCATGTCCTTAATTATATCCTCAATCCTCTTATCCAGCATTTTTTCGGTTTCCTCAAGCTTATCAACAGACTCCAGCTTCGTGTTAACACTGAAATAAAACTTGATCTTCGGCTCTGTACCCGACGGCCTTACAGATATTTTCGACCCGTCTTCCAGGAAAAACTGAAGCACATTCGATTTCAACAAATCAATTTTGGTCTTCATGCCTGACAGACAATCAGTTGAAATAAGCAACTCATAATCGTTGATCCTGACCACCCTGCTCTTGTTAATGAACCTGGGGGGATTATCCCTGTAGCTGCTCATCATTGCCGTGATCTCCTCAGCTCCTTCTTTTCCCTTGCGGACTATGTTAGTAAGCTTTTCCCTGTACAATCCATATTGGAGGTAAATATCGGCAAGAAGATCATAAAGCGATTTCCTCCTGCTTTTAGCCCAGGCTGCCACCTCAGCTGTCAGAGCACATGATGCAACAGCATCTTTGTCCCTTACATAATCTCCCGGAAGATATCCGTAACTCTCTTCCCCACCGCCAATAAATTTTTCCTTACCCTCAAGTTTTCTTATCAGTTCGGCAAAGAACTTGAATCCGGTAAGTACATTGTAGCATTTGACATTGTAGCTTTCGGCAATCCTTTCGAGCAGGTCAGTTGTGACTATCGTCTTGATAATGTATTCATTGCCCTTGCATTTCTTCTTTTCGCTGTACTGCGAAAGGATATAATAGGTCAGTATCGCCCCGGTCTGGTTACCATTAAGAAGCACGAATTCGCCTTTCTTATTCCTGACGGCAATCCCGATGCGGTCGGCGTCAGGATCAGTAGCCATAACCAGCTGTGCACCTGTTTCAATTGCCTTTTTTATAGCCATCGACAGGGCAGCCGGTTCCTCTGGATTCGGAGATTTTACCGTCGGGAAATTACCGTCGGGGATATCCTGCTCGGGCACAGACTGAACATTTCTGAAACCAAACATTTCGAGTGCTTTCGGGACCAGTGTACCGCCGGTCCCGTGTATAGGCGTATATACAATACCGATATTGCTGTATTTCTTATTTATTTCACGATTCAGGCTCACCCTGACCACTTCATTGAGGAACAGCTTGTCAGTCTCATTTCCGATGGTCTTAATATTCTCCTTTCTGGCATTGAATTTTATTTCAGAAACATTTTTTATATTCCTTACTTCTTCAATGATCGCCTCATCGTGAGGGGCTACCACCTGCCCCCCGTCATCCCAGTATGCTTTGTACCCGTTGTATTCGGGCGGGTTATGCGAAGCTGTTATGACAACACCACTCTGGCATTTGTAATGCCTGATGGCAAAGGAGAGCTCGGGAGTCGGACGCAGGGCTTCATACAGGTATACCTCGAAGCCGTTCGCTGCAAAGATATCGGCGGCAGTTTCGGCAAAATGCCGACTGTTATTCCTGCAATCATAGGCCAACGCGACCCTGATCCCCGCTCTTCCGCATTCCTTTATGATGTAGTTTGAAAGTCCCTGGGTCGCCATTCCGAGGGTGTAAATATTCATCCTGTTGGTACCGGCCCCCATGATGCCTCTCAATCCGCCTGTTCCGAATTCGAGGTCCTGGTAAAAGGCATCAATGAGCTTATCCTCATCCTTTTCAAGCATTTGAGCGACCTCCCTGCGGGTTTCCTCATTAAATTCAGGTCCGAGCCATTTCCTGGCCCTGGTTCTGATCTCATCAATTGATAACATGGTGATCGATATTTAATTATAGTCTGAAGTCTGAAGTCTTGCAGTCTGAAGTCATGCAATCTGAAGTCAATAGTTTTGCGGGTTTTGCCAGTTCTGCAAGTTACTGCAAGACTTTCATAACCTGCATAACCTGCACGACCTGCACGACCTGCACGACCTGCACGACCTGCCTGACCTGCATAACCTGCACGACCTGCACGACCTGCATGACCTGCACGACCTGCATGACCTGCACGACCTGCACGACCTGCACGACCTGCACGACCTGCACGACCTGCACGACTTTCTTCCCTCTATTCAAGCATCTTCACGCACCTCCCCAAACTCCTCCTCCAATGAGGTATCTCAATGCCGTAATTATCCTTTATCTTGCTCTTGTCCAGTACAGAATAGATTGGTCTCCGGACATCCGACGGATAGTCCTTCGACAGGATAGGGATAACCTTACACCTTAATCCGGCATATTCAACGATTTCGGTGGCAAAATCATACCAGCTGCAGACTCCCTCATTCGAATAATGATATAATCCTGCGTTAAATGCGATCTGGTTCCTTATTACTTTTGATATGATAAGCAAAACTGCCTCAGCCAGGTCAGCAGCATAGGTCGGCGTCCCGGTCTGATCGTATACCACCTTCAGCGACTCATTTACCTTCCCCTTATTTATGATCGATTTGACAAAATTGTTCCCGAAAGACGAATAAAGCCAGGAAGTCCTTATAATCATCGATCCATGATGTTGCAACGCATTTTTTTCACCTTCAAGCTTCGATCTGCCGTAAGCTGAAAGGGGATTTGCGGGAGAACTTTCTTTGTATGGTGTGTTGGATCTGCCGTCGAAGACATAATCAGTCGAAAAATGGATGAAGCGGCATTCACCCCCTTTGATTGAATCTGCTATATTCTTAACTGCCAGGCTGTTCACGAGCACTGCATTATCATAATCAGTCTCTGCCTTATCAACAAAATTGTATGCTGCACAATTGATGATCCAGTCACAATGGTTCTTTTTGATAAAATCCCTTACTTTCTCCCCGTTGGTAATGTCAAGCGTTTCAACATCGGTGAAAATAAATTCATAGCCATAATAGTTCCTTGAAGCTATCTTAATCTCATTTCCAAGCTGGCCTGAAGCGCCTGTTACAAGTATTACTGCCATTCCTTATCAGATTAACTTTCAATTATATGGTTGCCCTCAGAAACTATTCTCAGCATCCTTAAACGCCGGATGCTTTAAATCCTTATCGCTTATTATCCACACTGACCTGTCGGTCTTCCAGTCTATTTTGAGATAAGGATCATCTATCGGAATACCTCTTTCATGCTGCGGACTGTACACATTGTCGCACTTGTATTGTATCACAGCAGTCTCGCTCAGTACTGAAAATCCGTGAGCGAATCCTCTCGGAATGAAAAGCTGGGATTTATTTTCAGAATCGAGTTCAATGCCGAACCATTTTCCATATGTTTTTGAATCCCTTCTTATATCGACGGCAACGTCATATATATTACCCGCAACTACTCTTATCAGCTTTGCCTGGTCAAATGGTTTTAACTGGTAGTGGAGGCCCCGTATCACACCCCTGACCGATTTTGATTCATTATCCTGAACGGGCGTAAAGATTATCCCTGCTTTACTGAAGGTCTCATGCTTATAACTTTCAAAGAAATATCCCCTGCTGTCGGTGTAGATTTTAGGCTTCACTACGAACAAACCTTCAAATCCTGTTTCAATAATTTCCATTATGATCGTGGTGCTACTTTACCTCTTCAAATCCGTCAATTTCTTCAAAGGCAATTTTCAGGAGATATTTCCCGTACTGACTATTTCTGATAGGCTCTGCAAGGGCAATCAGGTCTTCCCTCGTAATAAATCCCCTTTTAAAGGCAATTTCCTCCACGCAGGCTGCCTTAAGACCTTGCCGCTGTTCAAGTGTTGCAATGAAGTTTGCAGCCTGCAGCAGACTTTCATTTGTCCCGGTATCAAGCCATGCCATCCCTCTTCCCATAAGCCTTACCTCAAGTGTCCCCTCCTGAAGGTAAAGCCTGTTAAGATCAGTGATCTCAAGCTCCCCCCTTACAGATGGTTTAAGCGACCGGGCTTTCCTGACCACCGTATTATCATAAAAATAAAGTCCCGTAACTGCATAGTTCGATCGGGGTTTGGCCGGCTTTTCTTCAATTGACACCACCTTATATTTGTCAAATTCGACAACCCCGTACCGCTCCGGATCATTTACATAGTAACCGAAAATACAGGCTCCTTTTTTAAGATTTGATGTTTTAAGAAGGATGTTTTCGAAACCATGACCGTAAAAGATATTATCACCAAGGATCATACAGACACTTTCATCACCAATGAAATCCTCACCTATAATGAAGGCCTGGGCAAGACCTTCGGGCGCCGGTTGTTCCCGATAACTGAATTTAATTCCTAATGATGAGCCATCTCCCAGAAGGCGCTGGAAACACGAAATATCCCTCGGCGTCGAAATTACCAGAATATCCCTGATCCCCGCCAGCATCAACACCGACAGGGGATAATAAATCATTGGCTTATCATAAATGGGGAGTATCTGCTTTGAAATTGCACTTGTGATCGGGTAGAGCCGTGTTCCCGATCCGCCGGCAAGAATTATACCCTTCATATATATAGAATAATATTATTTAATGGTACCGTCATTGCGAGTCCCGCATACTGATCTCATCAGTATGCAGGACGAAGCAAACTTTTTAAAACCTGCAAAAGAACCGAATACCTCCCAGCACTCCGCAACCCGCACCATGTCATTCGTCATCTTCTTCCAATCCTCAGTTTCAGGGGATTTAGGGGTCACACCCTGCCGATCCCATAATACACAAATCCCATCCTTTTCAGATCCGCCGGATCATAAATATTCCTGCCGTCGAATATCACCTTCGATTTCATCAGTTCTGCCATCCGCTCAAAGTCGGGTAACTGAAACTCCGACCATTCTGTCATCAATGCCATTGCATCAGCACCTTTAATTGCATCGTATTGGTCATCAGCAAAGTATATTTTGTCATTCGTTTGTTTCCGGGTTTCTTCCATCGCAGCCGGATCATAAGCTCTTACTTTTGCACCGGCTTCCAACAGTTTGTTTATCAGGTAAAGTGAAGAGGATTCCCTGGTATCGTCTGTTTTTGGCTTGAACGACAGACCCCAGATCCCTATGATCCGATCCTTCAGATTGTTATTGAAATGCTTACTCAACTTATTGAATATCACATTCTTCTGATATTCATTAGCATTTTCAACCGCTTTGATCACGTTGAGTTCATACCCCCGGTCACCGGCGGTCCTGATTATAGCCCTCACATCCTTTGGAAGGCACGATCCGCCATAACCTGTGCCGGGATAAAGGAACTTGCTCCCGATCCTTGAATCGCTTCCGATCCCTTTCCTTACCATATTAATATCGGCGCCCAGGATCTCGCACAGGTTGGCCAGCTCGTTAATGAAGCTTATTCTGGTCGCAAGCATGGCATTAGCTGCATATTTGGTAAGTTCCGCCGAAGCAATATCCATGAACAGTATGGGATGGTTGTTAAGCACAAACGGCATGTAAAGTCTTTTCATGATCTCGCCGGCCTTCTCACTGTCAACGCCGATGACAATCCGCTCCGGCCTGAGAAAATCCTCGACGGCCGCCCCCTCTTTAAGGAATTCGGGATTTGATGCCATATCGAATTTGATGGTGAGATGCCGCTTATCGAGTTCTGCCTGGATTGTATTTCTGACTTTTTCAGCAGTACCGACAGGAACTGTGCTTTTGGTAGCGATAACAATATAATCATTGATCAATTGTCCGATTTCAGAGGCTACTGCCAGAACATGCTTCAGATCAGCACTGCCGTCCTCGCCGGGAGGTGTTCCGACGGCAATAAAGAGCACTTCCGATCCGGTAATGGCATCCCTTAGGCTGTTGGTGAAACTCAGCCTTGCTTTTTCAATATTCCTT
Organism: Bacteroidales bacterium; assembly: GCA_049691735.1. Taxonomy (GTDB): domain Bacteria; phylum Bacteroidota; class Bacteroidia; order Bacteroidales; family VadinHA17; genus LD21. Next base: position 747 of record JBAVOD010000561.1, on the reverse strand, counting down.
TTTAGCATTGGCTCCAGGCCGGGTTCGAATATCGGAACCTTACCGTCTTTAAGCAACTGGACCTTCTTCCTGTCATTGTCGACACAAACGACATTTATTCCGCATTCGGCAAAACAAGTTCCGCTAACCAGACCGACATATCCGGTTCCGATAACAGCAATCTTCATGACTTCAGGACAATTTGTTAGTTTTATTTACTGATTTACAAAGATAGCATATCAAATGAATTCCGGAAATGATGTGGAAAAAGCATTAAGCTGTCAGCGGTCAGCTGTCAGCTTAAAGCTACGAGGAAAAGTTCTCGCAGATGTACGCTGAGTTTAGCGCTGAAGTGCTGTTCGGGCAATTTTCCCCTCCTTTCGAAGCTTATCTTTATACACATCTTCAACCTGAAGGGAATAGTCATTAAACTATGAATTGTTTTGATATATATCAGATTATGAATAATATACGTTTCCCCTCCTTTCGAAGGAGCCAGCATGCAAGGTAAGCAGGTGGTGGGGGCCGAGCGTAAAGAAATCACCCGCTGTGCATCTACGCAAATCAGCGATCCACTCTGCGTTAATCAGCGAGAAACTCTTCTTTCAGCAAAGTTGGCAGTGGAGTCTCCGTTACCTGGCGGAGACGACATCCCGCGAAGCGGGGTTGGCAAGATGGCAAGTTACAAACCCCTGAAAAACCGCATTAATTTGGGCGGATTAATAAAAAAATAATAACTTTGCATCCGCTTTTTTATCAAGATAATGT
>JBAVOD010000560.1:0-4776 GCA_049691735.1 Bacteroidales bacterium | reverse complement strand
ATTCTGTCCCTGTCGGGCGCCGATAACTATACCCGGTGCAGCAGCATCAAATTTGGATGCATCATACTCTTTGACGGAACCATCTTTCTTTACTGTTGAAAATGTTACCAGGGTGAAGAATTCGCTTGTTTTTGAAGTATTTCCGCCTGTATTATATCCAACTTCCGCTTTAATTTTATTCTGTTCAATATAATTCCTGATACCTGCAAGGGGAGTGACCCTGTTTGATGCTTCGGGCATTCCTGAATATGGCCCGAGTTCCACTCTGTCTGCCTGAGGTCCGATCACAGCAATTTTCTTAATTGCGTCTGCATTTATCGGAAGAGCTTTTTTGCCGGTTTTGGCAACAACGTTATTCTTTAAAAGGACAGGTGTCTTTGTCGCTACCTCAACAGCAAGTGCGCTATGCGAGGGGTCGTTTATTATATCCGGTTTGATACCTGCATAGGGAACTTTGCTTTTGGGATCAAACTCCCCTATCCTCATCCTGATAGTGAAAATATTCACAAGAGCCCGATCCATGTCAGCCTCAGTCATCAAACCCTCTTTTATTGCCTCAAGTGCGCTTGTCTGGTAAACGCTGCCACAATCAGTGTCAACTCCCGATTTCAGCCCCATTGCTGCCGCTTCAGGGTTGCTTTTTGCAAAGAGATGTCCCGAGAAAATATCTGATATTGCACCACAGTCTCCTGTAACATAGCCATCCAGACCATATATCTTTCTGGCAAGAGTATCGATAAAATATTTACTTGCCGACATAGGGACTCCGTTTACGGCATTGTAAGCCGACATAATTGCCGGCAACTTATCCTTTTCGATAAGTGTCCTGTAAGGCTGAAGATAAAACTCTCTCATATCCCTGTCATCCATGTCGGAGCTTCCTGTATGACGGTTAAATTCGGAGTTGTTTGCAAAATAATGTTTCCCGCACGGCACAGTTTTAAGATAAACCGGATCATCCCCCATCAGACCCTTTATAAAACCAGCTCCAATCTGTGAAATAAGAAAAGGATCTTCCCCAAATGATTCTCCAGTTCTCCCCCATCTGGGATCCCTGACCGGCTCAACTACAGGTGACCAGTAGGTAAGTGTATAAATGACATCAAAATTAAAGCCCCTGGCTTCATCAGCAACGACAGAAGTCTCACGCTTCATCAATTCCGGATCCCACGCTGATCCCAGAGCAACACTGTTTGGGAATGAGGTCGCTGTCTTGCCGCTGATAAATGTCCTGCCCAATACGCCATGAAGGGCTTCACCCCAGATATCATATGCATTAACTCCTAACCGCGGAACCGGTGGCATAGTGTTGCCAAGAAGACTCTGCTTCTCCTCCGGAGTCATCCTCGATACAAGATCCGCCGCCCTTTCCTTGAAAGAGTAGGCGGTGTCAAGGTAAATTGGCTTTTTTGAATTCTCACTGCCCGGCATAAAGGCCGTTATGGCTATACAGGCGAGAATCAAAAAACAGATTCTGACAATACTGATTTTCATTCTAAAATTATTAATGGGTTAAACAATAAATAATATGGGCTAAGATACTTTGCGTTATGATGTTAAATCTAAATTGTAATCTTTCAGCATTGGGCAACCCGGTTTTATAACCTACATCTAGAAATCCTGAAACCCTGCATCTGTAGCCTGTGCTTTTATAATCGCTGCAAGTTTGCGTGGATTCAGATCAACTTTGGAAGTGACCAGTTCAGGCAGATTATATGATTTCATTAACCTGAAATAGTGTTCTGTACTTTTCTGAGGCAATACAAATGGCTTATGCATCTGGCCCGTTGTATCAAAATAAGCAAAATATGGCCTCGTATATAACAAGCCGTCGTCGCGCCTGCTGCTGAAAACGATCCATCTACCTGTGGATGACCAGGTATGAAAACTTTCTGACTTGTCGCTGTTGATGTCTGGTTTGGAAACTATGCCAGTCTTTAAGTCAAGCAAGTACAGGTCACTTTCGGGATGCCAGATAGTTAAATTGCCATGCTCTGATTTACAGAAAAGAATATATCTGCCATCGGGTGAAATCCTCGGAAGCGAAATACTGCTTACCGTATCTGATACAGTAAGAACAGTGTCAACTGCACCGAAAGTACGACTTTCCTGATCAAAGGAAATGCGGAGAAGATCATACCGGATCTTGCTGTGAACATTCATAAAACTATTATAATCAGGTTGCTTCAGTACATTTTTAATTGCAGAGCAATAGTACAGATAACGGCCATCAGGCGACCATGCAGGAAAAGTTTCCAGATTATCGGGGTTTGATAATGCTGAGCAGCTGGTTATGATATTTTTATTTACATCGTAAAGAACAATATTGGAAAGGGTATCGTAAACCTCCACCGTTCTCCCTGGTACTGCATGATAGCTCTGCACTATATTATTGACCGAGAAAGCGATATAATTTCCTGAAGGATGCCAGGCTGGATACATTCCGGCTGCAATTGTCTTGCTCGTCTTTGTGTTTATCTTAGAGAGCCTGCCATTCCTGTAAATGACTGTTCCCCCGTGTTCGCTTCTCATATGAAACATCATGGTTTTACTGCTGTTTCTACTAAATGTATGGCAGTTCATGCAGTTACCATCACTTACCCTGTTAAGTATAATCGGCGAAACTTTGAAATTTTCAAGATTTCTCTGATATATTCCCATGACATTCCAGGTCTCGAATTCAGGATCGATTAATCTGTATACCAAATATTTATCAATGGAATCCTGCGCAACATTATTGGTGATCGTTTTATATTTCAACCATTTTTGAGACTTCTTTACCATAATATCCACAAAGAATTCCTTCGAAACAGAGGTCGACAACAATTTGTGCCATTTCTTCTCAGGAATTTTTATACTGCCATCCCCGGAGCTGACAATAAAATCAATTCCGTTTGAATTATAAAATCTTACAAGATATTTATCAGCAGCTTCAGTTACCCTGAAATTCAGCGGAGCAATGTTTGGCGGAACTGTTATTGAGGTATAATCAGGATTTATCACTGCATTCTGATTTAACTCATCATATCGGGGCATTCTTTTATTGCAGCTTATGGCAGTGATAAGAATAATGAAACAGAGCAAACATACCTGTGCAATACTTAATATTATCGGTCTCTTTCTTGTCATCATACTCAGTTGTCAATGAATTGCAGGTAATACCAGTAGGTTTTCCCGTATTTTTTCTTTAGTTCATAAGCAGCGACTTTGCGGTCGCTCCTGAACCTGGTATAGGTCCTGGCATAATCGTTGAACCTGTCAATAGTCTCCTTTCTGAAGGAATATCCTTCAGGAACTATTTTCTGATTTTCATAAAAATCATAGAAGATCAAAGCCTCTTCAATATGCAAAGGAATTTCTTTATAGCCATAAAATTTCAGATTGACAGCTACTTTGGCAAAATCTTCAAGGTTCCTGTCGAGAAGCAATGAGGCAAGCAGATATTCGTAAGCCATTTTATTTTCAGGATGGTTTTTCAGCAAATCCTGCAGATTCAACCCATTTACCTCTGAAAAGAAATTGGACCTGGCCAGGAGATTAACGGGTTGGGAAATTTCAGGATCTTCTTTCGTCAGGCCGGGATCGGACAGATATCTGTAACGTTGCAGTGCCCATTTCCTGTAAAAAAGAGTTCTGTCCAGAATACTGAGATACTTGCGTGCAATGTCATAATTTCCATTTACCATGCACCCGACAGTTAATTTTTTCAGCGATCGCGGATTCAATCCTTTTGCCACCAGAGCTTCAAAAGCCCAGTGGATTGATTCATTATTATAAGCTAACTGAGAAAAGATTTCTCCTCCAAAGAACAGATTTAAATTACGCTGCCATTTCAACCTTAATCCCTGCGAGCCGATCTGAGGATAATCAAACATCTTATCCATCAGTCTCCCGGAATTGAATAAAGCCAGATCTGTATAATAAATCACCAGGGTATTATACCCCGGGTACCGGTCTGAAAGCTTAAGAACCTTATTCCATTCAGCCTCCTGAACATGATGGTCAATTCCCAGCATCAGTTCTGCCATTTTATTATAGGCACGCTTATAAACCACAAAAGCCATCAGAACAATTATGATCACTCCTGCCAGAATATTGGTAATGCTCCAGGATAATAACCAGTCTTTAAGTGATTTAATCCTGTATGATAAAAAGCCTGCCAGTAAAATTAACGGAGTCCAGACAAACAGCATTATCAGGGCATACAGGAATATTGAATGCAATTCAGAAATGACAGGATAGGTAAAGATCTTATCAGGCTGGATATAAAATATAAGTTGGGCACATAAATAAGGTATCAGAGCTGCTGTTATGACATAAAAAACAGAAATGATATAATGGTTTTTCTCTTTCCTGAAAAGTAATTCATGCAGGACACATAATAATACTACAGGAATGGAAAAGCCTCCGGCAAGCAGGTAAAAAACCGGCCACCCTGCAAAGAAAAGGAAATACCGTGACCTTGATTTGTTGATTGATACATATAGGGCAAAGTAAGACAGGAGAAGCAAAAACCCGATTGCCTGCCCGAATGTGAAGAACTCGTTGCTTTGCAATATTGCCAGGAGCCATACAGGAACAAATGATATAACTATGTTTTCAATATTATGTTTCCTGAAAATATAGGATGAAAGGACAAAAACCGCAAACGCATTCAGAGTATAAATAAATGCTCCAAGCCACGAAAAAACAAAAAACTGAGTAAAAAAGCTGCCCATATAAACCACTAAGCCCCCCGGCAATGAGAACTGTTCCTTAAGAAAATCTGTACTCCAT
>JBAVOD010000559.1:0-1762 GCA_049691735.1 Bacteroidales bacterium | reverse complement strand
TTATCCGCTTTCTTAGAAGAGCCAAAACAATCTAATTGTAATAAATATTGTGCTCATTCAGAACATTAAATTACCTTTATTAATGTTCCAGATTAAAAAGTTACTCAGGTACTTTAAATCGCATAATCTCCATTATAAGAGAAATTATATCCGACAGTTAAATGGTTAACTTAACAAACAATACCTTTGGTACAGGAAATGGGGAGTATTATAGTCAACACAAAATATATTGACTCATGAAAAAAACGACTAATAAAAAAGAGCCAGAACTAAAAGATATTTCATATCCATCTGTAAATAAAAGATTTACACCCATAACATTTCCAGTGGTAGGAATAGGTGCTTCGGCTGGTGGTTTGGAAGCATTAGAGCAGTTTTTTAAAAACATGCTAAAAGATAATGGAATGGCATTCGTTGTCATTCAACATCTTGACCCAACTCATGTAGGAATCATGCCTGAACTTCTTCAAAGGACTACCTCAATGATGGTTATTCAGGTTACCGACAATCTCGAAATAAAGCCAAACCATGTTTATGTTCTCCCCCCAAACAAAAGCATGGCAATATTAAATGGGCGTCTTCATTTGTTCGAACCTACTGAACTCAGAGGTTTACGGCTTCCTATTGACATTTTCTTACGCTCCTTGGCAGATGATCAAAAGGAAAAAAGTATTGGCATTATTCTTTCAGGGATGGGGTCAGATGGTTGTGAAGGACTAAAAACAATAAAAGAAAGAAATGGTATAGTATTGGTACAAGACCCAGAGACCTCAAAATTTAATGGGATGCCAAGTAGTGCCATTGCCTCTGTGTCTGTTGATATTATAGCATCTGCAAATGAATTACCTGCCCGACTTATATCTTTTCTTAAAAACAGTCCTGCTGTCAAATTGGATATAATAACTGATGAAAAAAACAAGAGCAGTCTTCAAAAAATAGTAATCCTGCTTCGTACGCAAACAGGACATGATTTTTCCTTATATAAGAAAAACACGTTATACAGGCGCATAGAAAGGCGCATGAATATTCATCAAATAGATAAGATTACGAATTATGTTCGCTTTTTACAGGACAATCCCAGTGAATTGGATATTCTATTCAAAGAAATATTGATTGGGGTCACAAGTTTTTTTCGTGATTCAGCAATGTGGGATAAACTAAGAGATCATATTCTTCCTGATATACTTAAATTATTACCAAATGATTATATGCTAAGAGCATGGATTACTGGCTGCTCCACAGGAGAAGAAGCATATTCTTTGGCAATGGTATTTAAGGAAGCATATGATAAAGTAAAGCAAACTAAAAATATATCATTACAAATATTTGCTACTGATATTGATACTGATGCCATAGATATAGCCAGAAAAGGTCTTTTCAGTGCGAATATATTATCCGATGTATCACCTGAGAGGATAAACCAGTTTTTTACAAAAAATGGTACAAGCTATTCAATAAATAATTCCATACGTGAAATGGTTGTATTTGCACCCCATGATGTAATAAAAGACCCACCCTTTACCAAACTGGATTTTCTTTTGTGCCGTAATTTGTTAATCTATATGGAACCAGAATTACAGAAGAAATTGATGAATTTATTTTATTACAGCCTCAATGCTGGCGGTATAATGTTACTCGGTACTGCTGAGACAGTAAATCAACAGGAAAGGCTATTTACTTCACTTGATAACAAGTTAAAAATCTACAAACGATCATTAACTCCGATGGAGATTGAACAGATGGACTTCCCAAGTTCCTATTC
>JBAVOD010000558.1:0-5531 GCA_049691735.1 Bacteroidales bacterium | reverse complement strand
GGCATATGCTTCTTGATTATGTAAAACTGAAGGAAATAAAACCGGCCCTGTTCGGATACATCAGGGAAGCAAGAGCCATGCTTGATCCCGGATCGGTCGCGGATGAGAAAAGTGTTCATGACGTCAGGGTTCTTATGAAGAAGTCAAGGGCTGCGATGAAGCTCATAAAACCTCAGGTTGATCCGGAAATGTTTAAAAGGGAATATTCTGCATTCCGTGAGGTGGGTATGAAAATGAGGCAATGGCGTGAAAATTCAGTACACAGAAAGCACTTAAGATATCTGAAAAAGAAATATCCGAAGATCTTTGACTCGCTCACTGACAATGAAAAACTCAACCTTCTGCTTAATAAGCCGGAACCGGAAAAAGAAATTTCCGAAGGGATGACGACCGATCTCGCTGCGATAACATCAATCCTCGACAAATCATCATACAGGATCCGTTTTCAGTCGATGAATAATCTGGATACCCAATTGCTTGTCAGGGAGCTGGAGCAGACCTACAGCCAGGTAACCGATTGTTATATCATGGCACGCAATTATCAAAAAACAGCCAATCTTCACGAATTCAGGAAAAAAGCCAAGGATTTTTTGTATCAGCTCTATTTTTTCAGGTCTATGAAGCCCAGGTCAATCAGGGCCCTTGAAAAAAAGCTCGATTCGCTGACACAGTGCCTTGGCAGGTACAATGACCTTTCGGTCCTGGTAAAAGCTCTTGGCTACAGATATACAAAAGACATCAACGAACCTGGACTCGACGAGCTGATACTGATGATCAGGCAGGAACAGGATAAAGCCCTGTCAAAGGTGTGGCCTGCAGCTCATAGCATATTTGCACCGGGCAGAAAGCTGATGGATGTTTTGGGATTCAGGCTGCTTGTTATCTGAATTACAAATATTATGTTTGCCTTCGTCAGTGTAAATTATAACTTTACACTTTTTTGTACAGAATTTCAGTTTGTCTGCATACCATAATATAACAGATTATACACCGCCGGACCCGCAGATCTGAACAAATTTTGTTAAGTAGTATTTTATACATGCGAAAAATTCCGATCACACTTGCAGGATTAATTCTATTATCCCAAATCATACAGGCTCAGATAATCAACAAGATCCCCCTCAGTGATCGCTTCACAGGGTACAGGATCAATGCCAGCCTGGATACCCGTGAAAAAGTGGTGTCGGGCTCGATGGATGCATTCTGGGTCAACCATTCATCCGATACAGTCCCCGACATAAGATTGCACCTGTACATGAATGCGTTCAGAAGCAACAGGACGACATTTTACAGGGAACGGGGCGGTTCGCCGGGTAGCAGGGAATCGGACCTGGGCTGGATTGAAATTAAAACCCTCACCGACATGAACGGACAGGATCTTAAGCCCGGTATGCAGTACATAAGTCCCGACGATGGCAATCCGGAGGACAGGACAGTTCTCAGGGTAATACTCCCGGAGCCTGCAAAACCCGGTGATACTGTTTTTATCAGGACCGATTTTGAGACAAAGCTTCCATCGAACATTACCAGGACCGGTTATTCAGATGATTTCTTTTTTGTGGCTCAATGGTTTCCCAAATTCGGAGTTTATGAAGTTACCGGGCAAAGGAATGTAGTGCGGGGAGGCTGGAATTGTCACCAGTTCCATGCCAATTCAGAGTTTTATGCCGATCATAGTGTTTATGATGTAAGCATTACACTTCCGTCAGATTATATTACGGGAAGCTGCGGCATGCTGATGTCGGAGAATTTTGAGGGTGACAGTCTGAAGACGCTGGTTTACAGGGCTGAAGATATCGTGGATTTCGCGTGGACGGCATGGCCGGGATATTCGGTTTTTACTGACCACTGGAACAATGTAACCATTACACTTCTGTTGCCAGCGGAAAGGAAAGCACAGGCTGAACGCCAGTTTATTGCGGTGAAGGATGCACTCGAATACCTCAATGATCATGTCGGTCCTTACCCGTGGCCTTACCTTACATTTGTCGATCCGCCCATCAAAGGAGCAGGTGCAGGAGGTATGGAATATACGACATTATTTACATCAATGTCGTCACTTTTTATGCCTCGGTCATTTCACATGCCCGAGCTTGTGACTATCCATGAATTTGGCCACGCTTATTTCATGGGTATCCTTGCAAGTAATGAATTTGAAGAGCCATGGCTCGACGAGGGTGTCAATTCTTTCTGGGAGGGAAGAATAATGGATCACTATTATGGTACCAGGTCCGGAGTTTTAAACCATCCACTTCTCAAAATTCCCGACATCACCTATGCCAGGCTTTCATACGTTATGTCGCCGTTGAAACAGCTCATCAGTAACGCTGCTTATTCGTGGAATTACCCGAGGGGAGCATATGCGATGATGTCGTACCAGAAAACGGCTACCTGGCTTTACAGCCTCATGGGACTGGTAGGGGAGAAGACCATGGATGATATTTTCAGGGAATATTACAGGAAGTGGGCATTCAGGCATCCCTCCGGAAAGGATTTTGTAAATGTTGTGAACGAAGTGGTGAAAAAAGATTGTGGTAATCAGTTTGGAAATGATATGAACTGGTATTTTGATGAAACACTTTATGGGACAGGCATCTGCGATTATAAGGTGTCGGGAATCAGGAATACAAAGTTCAGGAAGCCTCAGGGCAGGACCGAATTACCTGATACCCTGGCAAACCGCTATCCGGAAGCCGATTCACTTTACACCGCTGTGGCACAGGTCGAAAGAGTCGGCGAAGTAAAGATACCGGTCGATGTGCTAATCCATTTCAGCAACGGCGATCAGGTAATTGAGAAATGGGGCGGGAAAGAAAGATACAAGGATTATACTTTTTCGGGTTACAGGGAGATTGACCGGGTTGTCATTGATCCCGATTTCAAAAATCCAATGGACGTCAATTACATAAATAATTCTATGACAACCAGTCCTGACCGGGTACCGGTACGCCGAGTTGCTGATAAGCTGATGGCGTTCCTGGGGTTCTGGCTGAGCATTTTCTTAATATAGCAGGAATGAAAAGTCTGAAAATACTTAAATCCGGGTTTTTCCGCTCACTGAGTTCATGGAAAGGCGTGTTGATGGTATGGTTGCTGATGTTCTTTCTTACAGCCGCAATTGCCATGCCGGTAAGAGGGGTACTCAAGACTGCCTTCGGCAACAGCATGATGCCGGAGAAGCTGGCCCTTGGTTATGATCTTGAGGTTTTTGCCGATCTCGGACCTGTCCTGAAAACGCTGATATCACAGATTTCGTCGGGATTTGTCATCGCATTTCTGATAGGCTTTGTCATGAATGCATTTCTTACAGGAGGCCTTTTCAGCAGCCTGAGGGGAATGAACAGTAAATTTTCATATTCTGATTTCTTCAGAGAGGGAGCGAGAAATTTCGGGGCATTCATGATCATCCTGCTGGCAGTATCCCTTATCTTCCCGTTAATTTTTCTTTTGATCATATTTGTCCCGTCCGTTATTTCGGGCGCCTTCGGCGATGGTTCCGAAAGGAGTGTACTTGTTACCGGCATGATATCTGTTGCCCTGGGCCTGCTCATCATGCCGGTCATCCTTCTGACAGCCGATTATGCAAGAGCATGGAAGGTGACAAATGACAATGCCTCGGGATTCAGGGCCCTGGGTTTTGGATTTAAACAGACCTTCAGGAAATTCAGATCATCATACCCCGTAATGCTTGCTCTTATGCTGATCCAGATTGCATGTACAGCTGCTGTGCTGCCTGTTATGGCTGTGTGGAAACCCGTATCGGGAAAGGGAGTGATGCTCCTTTTCATTGTCACGCAGGTGCTTCTTTTCCTGAAGTTCCTCCTCAGGACGTGGAGGTACGGAAGCATTACCGCACTCAGGGAGAAAGATGGGCCCGCGAACGAGAACCATGCACATCAGGTACTGACAAATGAAAACCAGTAAAATAGTATTAACCCCTATATCAAAATTTACCGAAAAATGGCCGAACCACATAACCTGGTACTGAGCGATAAGTCTGTCTATCCTTCAGATGAAGTGCTTTTTTCATTCATCGGCGACAAGAAAGCCGTCTGGCAGGGGATAATTAATTATGCTGAAGATAAAATTAAGGACATAACCCGAGAATGGCGTTTTTATAATGACGGCAAGCAGTGGCTTTTCAAAATGCAGCATAAAAAGAAAACCATTTTCTGGGCAGGTGTGATGAAAGATACATTCAGAGTCACATTCTATTTTGGCAATAAAGCCGAACCTGTAATTATGGAAAGCAGCCTGCCCATGAAGATGAAGGATGATTTTATGAAAGGCCGGCGGTTCGGTCAGCTGCGTCCAATTTCAATAATAGTGTCAGAAAGCTCCGATCTTGAGAATATTTGCAAGCTGATCGACATCAAGACTAACCTTAAATAAACCGGGCACAATTATTTTTCCCTGAAAGAATCGAGGACTTTCTTAACCGAACCATGGAGGAGCAACAACTTCCTTGAAGTCTCCGGATCGATGCCAAGCTCGCCGGAGATCATCCTGATGCCCCTTCTGATGAGTTTCTGATTGGTAAGCTGCATATTCACCATTTTGTTTCCCTTTACCCTCCCGAGCCTGATCATTGTTGATGTGGTGATCATGTTCAGGATCAGCTTCTGGGCTGTTCCGGCTTTCATCCGCGTGCTTGCCGTAACAAACTCAGGGCCGGTTACCGCTTCAATAGCGACATCTGCAAATTCCGACAGAGGTGTTCCGGGATTGCAGGTCACCGCTCCCGTAAAAATCCCGTGCTCCCTTGCCCTTTTAAGTGTGCCGACCACATAGGGGGTTGTTCCGGAGGCAGCTATGCCCACGATTACATCCCTGACCGATGGAGAATAAGCCTGTATCTCGGTCCATCCGAGCTCTTCCCTGTCCTCAGCCATTTCTACTGCTTTCCTTATTGCATTGTCGCCTCCGGCTATCAGTCCGATTACGTACCCCTGGTCGAGCCCGAACGTGGGTGGTATTTCCGACGCATCAACTATCCCCAGCCTGCCGCTGGTACCCGCTCCGACGTAGAAAAGCCTGCCGCCGGTCTTCATTTTTCTGACTATTTCTTCAACAAGCTTTTCAATCAGGGGAATGCAACCACGGACAATCAGGGGTACCTTCTGGTCTTCTGCATTTATTGACTCCAGAAGTTGCCTTACAGGCATCTTGTCGAGGTCGTTGTACAATGATTCCGATTCAGTTATGCTGATCATTATCTGACACTTTGTTGACTACTTCTGCAATTTATGAAACCGAATCAGCCCTTCTATCGGATCCCTGGCAATAGAAGCGATAACGAATCCGCTATTCCTGAGCACCTCCTGAAGGATCAGCCTGAAGTTCCATGCCACCGAACCTGTGACTGCAATTTCTGCTGTCCCGGAGACATTGTACAATCGGAGATTCCTGGCAACAAAATCCTCAAATGAAGTTTTCACAAGGTTTTTGCTGTAATCCTGTTCAATGTTATCGTTCAGAAATTGAACAAAGCCTCCTATAAACTTACCCGGGAAAATTCCCCTGTATACATG
>JBAVOD010000557.1:0-3501 GCA_049691735.1 Bacteroidales bacterium | reverse complement strand
TAATAGGAGGTTTGAATACAGAATCAAAAGTTGACATAATTGAACCTCTTGTATCTTTTATTGTTTCACGTTTTACAAGCAATTACAGCATATATTTCGCCGTTTGGGCAGGCATATTTGGCTTTTTCTATCTGAAGTCGGTTAACCTTCTGTATTTTCATAACCAGGAAAACCATGGATGGAATACAACAATTCTTATGGTTTTCTTTATTATGATTATACCCGTCACTTCCATTTCCGGCATAAGAATGTGGACAGCAGCATGGATATTCTTTTTTGGTGCATATCATGTTATTGTGCACAGGGATCCAAGATACTTTCTTATAGCAATTTTATCATGTTTGCTCCACTGGAGCTACCTGTCAGTGAACATATTACTTCTTATCTATTATCTGGCAGGCAACCGTAATCTGATTTATCTGCCTCTGGCACTGGCTTCATTTGTGGTTCCTCAACTAATAACACCTTTCCTCCGTGCAATATCACTCAGGATGGGTGGTGCTTATCAGAAAAGATTTGAAGGATATTCCAGTGAAGAATATCTTCTTGTCCAACAGGAATCGGCTCAACAGTCAGCATGGTTTCTGAAGATCGGAAGTAACATCCTGTTCTATTATCTTTTGCTGATGATAATATTCATTCAGTTTCAGGGAAAATCAGTGATTAAAGAGAAGGATGAAAAAAATCTCTATAGTTTTTTACTTCTGCTTCTTGCATTCGTCAATTTCGGGATGCCAATACCTTCTTTGGGAACACGATTCCAGGTTATTTTCTTCCTGTTTGCCACACTATATATCTACTTTTATTTTTCAAAATTGCCAGGCAACAGGATAAGTTTCCCTATCGTACTGGGTTTATTTCCGATGCTCTTATATACTGCAATTAACTTCAGGATGGGTTCAGAGAGCATAAGTGCATGGATCCTGTCACCAGGATTTGGAATACCATTGCTGTCACCTGTGTTATCTCTTTCTGAAATGCTCTTTAATTAGCAGGTTTCCAGGCAATGTCGAATTATTCAATAGGGAAAAAGCTCTTAAAGAATCTGTCAAATATTCCCGGATGGACTACTGATCATCATCTTATAGTTTTTGAATCAGATGACTGGGGTAATATTCGTATGCCTTCAAACAAAGTATATGAAAATCTTGCTGACTTAGGTATCGACCTTTTGTCAGACGAAGGTTCCAGGTTTAATAAATATGATTCCCTGGCTACTGCTGAAGATCTCTGCTTACTATATGAAGTATTGTCTTCCTACAAAGATAGTTCCGGAAGATCATTAGTTTTAACTCCTGTATGCAATGTAGCAAATCCGGACTTTGACAAAATATTCAAGGCCGATTTTACAGAGTATTATTATGAACCTTTTACTGAAACACTTGGTAAATACCCTGGATGTGAAAATTCTTTTAAACTCTGGAAAGAAGGTATCGAGAAAAGGTTATTTGTTCCGCAGTTTCATGGCCGTGAACACCTGAATGTCAAAGTATGGATGAGAGCATTGAGAAAGCGAAATAAAAACTCACTTCTATCTTTTAATAACCGGATGTGGGGGATATCCACTGTACAGGATCCTGATATCAGGGTTGAATTCCAAGCTGCCTTTGATTTTGTTGATAAAGATGATATTAACTATCAAAAGGAGGTAATATCAACCGGATTAGACCTGTTTGAAGATCTTTTCGGTTACCGGGCGACATATTTTGTACCTCCAAACGGTCCATTCAGCTGTAAGCTTGAACAGACATGTCTAAACCATGGTATAAGGTATTTATCTGTTTCAAAAATCCAGGATGAACCACTTGGGGACGGCAAAATGAAAAAAAGACTTCACTGGATTGGTCAGAAAACCGGATCAGGACTAACATGCATAACACGAAATTGCTTCTTTGAACCCGGTGAGTCAGGACAGGACTGGATTGACAGTTGTCTGTATGATATCTCAACTGCTTTTAAATGGAAAAAACCTGCAGTAATAAGTTCACACAGAGTAAATTACATTGGGTCTCTCAACGCAGAAAATCGTAACGAAAATCTTAAAAAATTACAGTTACTTTTTAAAAGTATAATCAGGACTTGGCCAGATACAGAATTTATTACAACTGCAGAATTAGGAAAAATGATTAGCAATGGATAATTCCATTACCCGTATCAAATCATCACTTTATCAGAATTTTATAAATATGCCCGGTTGGCGCACCAACCGGAAAATAATTGTTATCGAAAGTGATGACTGGGGCAGCATCCGTATGCCATCAAATGAAGTATATTCAAAATTTGTATCAAGAGGTCTGAACCTTTCAAATACTGATTATAACAGGATTGATACACTGGAATGCAATGATGATCTCATGCTGCTTTTTGATGTATTGAGTTCAGTCCGGGATTCAAGGAACAATCATCCGGTGATCACCGGAAATATTGTTGTTGGCAATCCTGATTTCAAAAAGATTAAAGATTCTGATTTTAATAATTATTTTTTCGAGCCTGTTACTGAGACATTAAAAAGATATCCTCAACATGATCAGGTCGTGTCTTTATGGAAGCAGGGAAACGCCAATGGATTATTCCATCCTCAGTTTCACGGACGCGAACATGTCAATATAGTCAGATGGATTGATGCACTGAAAACAAAAACTCAGGAAATGATGTTCACATTTGAGAATGAAACAACATTCTCAGGAGATGGGGACTACAGTTTTATGGAGGTTCTCGATTTCAATACGTTGAGTGATCTGGAAATAATGAAGGAAAGTTTATCAGCAGGACTTGATCTGTTCGAAAAAATCTTTGAATACAGATCTGAATCTTTTATTCCGCCATGCTATACATGGAGTAGCGAAATAGAGGATACTCTTTACAAAAAAGGTGTTAAATATATCCAGGGTCTTGTCGTGCAATCAGTTCCAACAGGATCATTCGGAAACTATACAAAGAAATATCATTACATGGGAAGCAGAAACATCTATGGCCAGTATTTTCTGACCAGGAATTGCTTTTTTGAACCCTCACTTTCAAAATCGAATGATCCGGTCGGTGAATGTCTGAGACGGATAAATATGGCATTCAGGTGGAAAAAGCCAGCAGTAATAAGTACTCACCGTATAAATTTCATGGGCTCTCTGGATGAGAAAAACAGAAATACAAATCTTAAACTGTTCAAATATCTTTTGGATCAAATTCTTATGAACTGGACTGATGTTGAATTTATGTCATCGGACCAGTTGGGGGACCTGATTGCCCAGGACAAAGTGGTAAAAGAGTAATTCCTGGTTTAGTTCTGAGGCAATTACAAACATAAAAATGTTAATCTATTGATTTCAGACATTCTCCACCAACAGTCAGAAGAATGAGCAGTAATGAAATAAAAATACTTGTTACGGGTGATTTCTGTCCGATCAACAGAATTGAAAAGCTGGCACTTTCTAATGACTTCTCTTCTGTTTTCAATGATTTCATTGATGTTTTTAAAGGGAATGATTATAACATTATTGACCT
>JBAVOD010000556.1:0-12068 GCA_049691735.1 Bacteroidales bacterium | reverse complement strand
GATCAGCTCGCATGCAGGGAAAGATCTTTCGGATTCGGCCAGCTGGGACAAGATGATGAGCTGGTGGGACGACTGTATAGCTGCCCATAAAGCAGTGGGTGCCATGTACATTGTTCAGCCGTTCATGGGAGCGGGTGCTTACCGAAGTCTTGATACACTTAGACTCTATTGCGATTATTTCAATCTTCTTGGTGAGAAATGTGCTGAGCAGGGAATCAGGTTCGGATATCACAATCATGACAAGGAGCTTTCGACAAAACTTGACGGCCAGACGATCTATGATTTTATGCTGCAAAACACTGATCCGTCGAAGGTAACTTTCGAGATAGACCTTTACTGGACAGTTGTTGGCGGAGCGAATCCGGTCGATTATTTTAACAAGTATCCCGGCAGGTTCGAACTATGGCACATCAAGGACAAAGCAGAAATTGGTGCCAGCGGCATGATGGACTTTAAGGCTATCTGGGCAGGTGCAAAGGAATCGGGGTTGAAATACGGGATAGTTGAAGTTGAGGAGTACAACTATGATGAGTATACAAGCTGTAAGAAAAGTCTTGACTTTCTTAACAAAGCTCCCTATGTTGTAATGCCCGAATAGGTCAGCTGAGTTTAAACGTGCGAATTGATAACCACAACATAAACCATTTTAAAATGACAAAAAGAAGAGAATTCATCAGGACAAGTTTAATAGGAACAGCAGGGCTGACCATCGGGGGAATGGGACTCAGTTCAAAGACGTATGCTTCCATTATAGGGGCAAATGATCGTGTGAACATGGCGGTTGTAGGGGTGAGGGGACGAGGAAATGACCACCTGAGAACATGGTGTGCACTTAAGGATAACAGAAATGTCCGCGTGAAGACAATCTGCGATGCAGATGAACAATTCCTTGCCCCGAGGGCGAAGATGGTGCTTGACAGGACCGGTGACAAGGTGGTGACAGAATGGGATATGCGCCGGGTTTTTGCAGATAAGGAAATTGACGCCGTGTCATTCGGGCTTCCGAACCACTGGCATGCACTGGCAGCAATCTGGGCATGCGAGGCGGGTAAGCATGTCTATGCCGAGAAGCCGGCCTGTCACAATATCCGGGAGGGAAGGAAAATGGTTGAAGCAGCTGCAAAATATAATGTCAGGGTCCAGACGGGTTGCCAGAACCGTTCGATCGATGAGGTCATAGAAGCGATCAGGTTCATGCACGATGGGGGTATCGGTGATGTCTTTATGGCAAAAGGCCTATGCTACAAGCCGCGCGATTCCTTCGGGATTGCCCCTGACAGCGCTCCACCGGCATCACTGCATTATGATATGTGGCTCGGTCCGGCTTCATACCGGCCCTACAATGAAAAACACCTGCATTACAACTGGCACTGGTTCTGGGATACCGGCAACGGAGACACGGGCAACCAGGGGCCCCATCAGTTTGACATAGCAAGGTGGGGACTTAACGAGAATGAACATCCTGTGACCATCTACTCAATGGGCGGGCTATACGGGATCGATCCGAAGGAATGTGCGCAGGAGACTCCGAACACTCAAACATCACTGTTTAAATATAAAGACGGGAAGGTTCTCGAGTTTGAGACAAGGGGGAGATATACAAATGATGAGTCAAGCCTTGGGATCAGGATCGGGAATATCTTTTATGGTACAGAGGGCTATGTTGAAATAGACGGCAATACCTGGAAGGCATTCAGGAAACGTGAGAAGGAACCGTTTGCCGGATCAAAGACAGCCGGTAACAAAACAGATGACCCGACATTCCTGGCAGCACCGGGAGGAAGCGAACATTTTGCCAACTTTATTGATGCGATAAGAGCAGGCAACGATGCGGCCCTTCATTGCCAGATAAACCAGGGATTTTATTCTTCCGCCCTTCCTCTGCTGGCAAATATTTCATACAGGCTTGGCAGGGAGCTTGAATTCGACGGTGCAAAGGAAAAGTTTGTAAAAGACAGGGAGGCCGATGAAATGCTGACGAGAGATTACAGGAAACCGTATGTGATTCCAGCCTGAAGGTGACTGCAGATTCGATTACTTTCGCGGCAGCGGAGTGTTGAATATCATCAGGATGCGGTGATGCCGGTTATTATGCTCCCCGCATTCTTTTAAGTTCATTGAAATGGGTCATTGACATTTTTTCACGCGCTTCTCTGGAAGCCCTGCGGTAAGCTTCAAATTCTTTTTTAAGATCCTCAAATTCTTTCCTTGTACGGCTTGTCATAATAATATTTCTTTTGAAGATCATGAATCCGATAGCAAGTATGCCGGCAAGAGCTGCAATTATGCTCCACATTACTGCGTTGTAGGCCGATTTATTTATTTCGATGCCCAGAAGTGTGATGCTGTTCTTTGTATTTATCATCTTGTCGAGGTGCTGGTTGACAACCCCGAGAGAATCGTTCAATGCAGCAATTGAATTGTCGCGTGACGAGTTGATGTTCCTGAGTTCAGCAATGCGGTTCCTTGCATTGCTGAGGGAGTCGAGCGCATTACCCTTTAATTTCTGGAACATGTCCTCCCTTATTGCCCTGAAGTCTTCATATATCCTGGTTTTTTCTGTTATGAAGTTCATCTGATCAGTCAGTGTACCTGTTGTAAGAACTTCAGGCATCGAACTCTGTGACAAGGCTCTAAGCGATAAAGACGAAGCCAGTAATAATATGAATAACCATCTGATATAACCTAAATTCATTTTCCCTATTTATTGACAGATTTAACTATATGTTCTATTACTCCCTAGTACCTGATAAACGTCGATCAAAGGCTTATTATTATATTAAAAGAATCGAATCATGGGGTTTGGTAGCATAATAAATGTCTTTTCTGTGCTTTAGCTGATAACCAATAATTTATGAGATCTCCAATGAGATCAGTGCTGATCCGGCAGTAAAAGCGGAAGCATAAAACGGGACAGGGAAACGATAGTCCCCGATGAATTATGTGAAGTACAGAATGATCGCGACAGGGAAGTGAGAAAAGCTTTAATAAATTTCACCGAATTCTTATTAATACAGGGAACAATTATCCTGTTTTTTGTTTCTAAGTATGGAAAGACCGGAAAAACCGGAAAAACAAAGAGCATAGCATGCAGTTTTTTCTTCCATATTACTGTTCAGCATACAACATATAAAAATTAAACAATCATAGTTATGAAGAAGTCTTTTATTACAATGGTCCTGCTCATTTCTGCAGGTTTGGTCATGTACGCCCAGCAGGGAGTAAAACCTTTACCGGTGCTGGGCAGAGACCCCGTCAGCAAAGTAGTTGCTGCAATGACTCCTGATGAAAAGGTAAGTCTTGTTGTCGGAGCCGGAATGCGCATGCCCGGCCCTCCTCCCGGACCGGGAAATCCTGTGAGCGGGCAGACCCACGACCTGGTCCCGGGCGCAGCCGGTACCACCCATGCAATCATCCGGCTTGGCATTCCTGCAATTATTGTGGCTGATGGCCCGGCCGGTCTGAGGATCAGGCCGACAAGACCCGACGACGATGCAACCTATTATTGTACTGCTTTCCCTGTGGCAACGCTTCTTGCTTCAACATGGGATACTGAGCTGGTAAACAAGGTCGGTCGTGCAATGGGTGAGGAGGTGCTTGAATACGGCGTAGATATTCTTCTCGGACCCGGAATGAATATTCAGCGTAATCCTCTCTGCGGCCGGAATTTTGAATACTATTCTGAAGATCCGTTGATCACCGGCCGGATGGCAGCTGCTATGGTAAAAGGAGTACAGTCGAATGGTGTCGGTACATCAGTAAAGCACTTTGACGCAAACAACGCCGAAACTAACCGCAACTCGCTGAACACGATTGTAAGCGAGCGCACACTCCGCGAGATATACCTGAAGGGATTCGGCATTGCCGTGCAGGAAGCACAACCATGGACCGTGATGTCGTCATATAATATGATTAACGGCATTTACGCAGCTGAGAACTATGACCTTCTGACTAAAGTTCTCCGCAATGACTGGGGCTTCAGGGGCTTTGTAATGACCGACTGGTTTGGCGGGAGGGACCCTGTTGCGATGATGAAGGCAGGGAACGATCTTCTGATGCCGGGGACACCGGATCAGTCAAACGCGATCCTTGAAGCTTTAAAATCAGGTACCCTCGATGTAAGGGTGCTTGACAGTAATGTTGAAAGAATACTGAATATTGTAGTGAAGTCCCCGAAATTTAAGGGATACAAGTTCTCAAACAAACCCGACCTCCCCGCACATGCACTTGTGGACCGTCAGGCAGGTTCAGAGGGAATGGTACTCCTTAAAAATGACAATAATGCCCTTCCGTTTACCGGAGATATAAAAAAGCTTGCAGTTTTCGGAAATTCCTCCTACGACATGATCACAGGAGGTACCGGAAGCGGTGATGTTAATGAGGCCTACAGTGTTTCGCTGATTGAGGGATTGCAGAATGCAGACTTAGTTGTTGATGCAAACCTGAAATCATTGTATGAGGCTTATTTGAAGGCAGTTAAGGAAGGAATGCCGGGAGTCCGTGACTTCATGATGGTACCGGCCCCGATTGCTGAACTTGAAGTTAATTCAGACGTGATCAATACTATAGTGGGTAATACTGATGCAGCAATAATAACCATAGGCCGCATCTCAGGGGAGGGCAAAGACCGGACAGATGAAAAGGGTGACTTCCGGTTGTCGGACAGTGAGAAAGCTCTTATCAGTTCGGTGACCTCAGCTTATCATGCCCAAAGTAAACAAGCAGTTGTAATCCTGAATATAGGAGGTGTAATTGAAACCGCAAGTTGGAGGGATATCCCTGATGCTATACTTCTTGCCTGGCAGGCAGGCCAGGAAACCGGAAACTCAATTGCCGACATACTCGTGGGGAATGTAAATCCTTCAGGCAAACTCGCTATAACCTTTCCTGTTAATTACCAGGATGAGCCATCGGCAAAGAATTTTCCGGGTAAGGTATTAGCCCGGCCGCAATCGCAAACCGAAAACCAGGGTGAAAATATGGGTGGATTCATGCGGGCCCGGCCGGCCGAAGTCGTTTACGAAGAAGGGATCTATGACGGATACCGCTACTTTACTACTTTCAAAGTTCCGGTCGCATACGAATTCGGTTACGGTAAATCTTATACCGTATTTGAATATTCAAACCTGAAGCTGAGCTCGAAGAAATTTTCTAACAGACTCACATTCACGGTGGATGTAAAAAACGCCGGACTGGTTGATGGGAGGGAGGTTGCTCAGATATACATAAGTGCACCATCGAAAGGACTCGACAAGCCTGTAATTGAACTTAAGGCATTCGGTAAAACGAAATCGCTAAGGCCCGAAGAATCGCAGACCCTCAGCTTTGAACTGACGGGCAAGGATCTTGCATCATTTGACACCAAATTATCGGCATGGGTCGCTGAAGCGGGTTCCTACACGGTAAAGGTTGGAGCTTCATCAGCTGATATAAGGCAGACTGCAACTTTTGATCTTGGAAGGGATCTGACAGTGAAAAAGGAAATGCCCGCTCTTCTTCCACAGGAAAAAATTAATGAATTAAAGCCTCAGTAGAGATATTTTTCATACATATTTTTACCTTTGACAGGATCCAAAATAATTCTTAAATAAAGAAGATGAACAGGAATCTGTTAAAGTTGATTCTGACGGTGCTAAGAATCTGTAAATCATTTAGTCATTTACAGGCGTGCTATTTGCCTATTAATTCGGTCGGTTGGTCAAATTAGACCTGTTACTATCAGCATAATTGCCTAATTTAGTCCCTGATTGTTCAAGACGGGCATAAATTAGATTTTGTGACCACAGGTTTTTTATAAATAGCGGTTAAAAATTAAACTAATCGACTAAATATCGTATTTTAGATTGGTCAATAATCTTTAGCCTGAGGGAGCGGAATTTTAAAAGGATGTATAATGAAATATGCAAGAGGATTGCTTGTCTCCATAATATTTTTATTTTCAGCTAATTACATTAAAGCTCAAGGCTGTATACAATTAACTTCCGGTGCGGGGACGGATGCCCAGGAAGTATGTATAAATTCTCCGATATTGAATATAACTTATGAACTGAGCATAGATGTGACCGACGCTACAGTGATGGGATTGCCGGCCGGAGTAACAGGTAATGTCAATGGCAATATTTTCGAGATTAGCGGATCGCCCATTGTTCCGGGGAGCTTTTCCTACAGTATTACCACAACAGGTTCCTGCATCGGAACTGTGGGAGGAACGATAACAGTTGATGCTTTGCCTGTTGCCACTCTTGTCAGCTCTGACAATATCTTCTGCTTGGGATCTCCAGTCACATTCACTGCGGGAGGAGGAGTATCGTATATATTCAGGGTAAACGGAGTCATAGTCCAGACAGGAACGTCAAATATATATACAACATCGTCTCTTACAAACGGGCAGATAGTTGATGTGGTAGTCACCAATTCAGAAGGTTGCAGTTCCAACTCACCCGCGATTACCAATATTGTAAATCCGTTACCGGTCGCCACTGCAACAAACAACGGACCCGTTTGCGTAGGAACCTTGCTGTCTCTTACAGGGGGGCCTTCGGGAATGTATTTATATTCGTGGACGGGTCCCAATGGTTTTGCACTTCAGAGCCAGGTAGTATCTTTATCAGCAACCATGTTAATGGCGGGGACCTATACCCTTACAGTAACCGATGCAGGTGGATGCAAAAACAGTGCATCAACAATAGTGACAGTAAATCCGTTGCCGACTGCATCCGCGACAAATAACGGTCCTGTGTGTGCTGGTACGCCACTTGCCCTGACCGGCGGTCCTGCCTCTATGTCGGCCTATGCATGGACGGGTCCGGGCGGATATATATCCGCTCAGCAAAGCCCTGTTATTTCTGAAACTGCGGCACTTGCAATGGCAGGCTTTTATACGCTTACAGTCACCAATATAAATGGTTGCCAGCGAACTGCTACCACTGCAGTTACAGTTTACCCTCCTCCTGTAGCAACGGCTGCCAGCAATGGACCTGTATGTGCCGGAACTCCGCTCAGACTAGCTGGTGGGCCCTCAGGTATGACCAAATATTCATGGTCAGGACCGAATGGTTTTATTTCAGACCAGCAAAGTCCGACAGTTTCAACAGCGGCAACACCGGGAATGTCCGGAATATATACACTTACGGTAACCAATTCCAACGGGTGCATTGGTGAAGCAGCTACATCGGCAGTCGTAAATGCATTGCCTGTCGCAACGGCTGTAAACAATGGTCCGGTCTGCTCAGGTACACCATTGATCCTTACCGGCTGGCCCGATGGAATGAGAACATATAACTGGTCAGGACCGGACGGGTTTGTGTCGGACCTGCAAAGTCCGACAGTATCTGCAATGTCAACGATCCGGATGTCAGGAATTTATACGCTCACCGTGACTGACCTCAATGGATGCAGCGGAACAGGATCTACAATTGCTGTTGTTAACCAGTCACCGGCAGCGACTGCCTCAAACAACGGTCCCTTATGTGCCGGGTCTATTCTTGCGCTCGAAGGTGGTCCGGCCTTATTTACTTATGCATGGACCGGTCCGAACGGATTCACATCAACACTGGCGAGCCCGGTTGTATCAGGCTCGGCTACGACCGCAATGTCGGGGATCTACCTGCTTACTGTAACCGGCGCAACAGGTTGCAGGGACACTGCATCAACGCATGCTTATGTTTATGATATTCCGGTAGCCTACGCCGGCACCGGAGGAACGGAATGCGACCTTGACTTTGTACTTAATGCCGTGCCCGGTATCGGGACGGGACTATGGTCGGTCGTGACCGGGCCGGGAACTGCAACATTCGCACCCAATGCCGCTACACCAACTGCGACTGTGACGGTAAGCTTGTATGGAACATATTCTTTTATGTGGACCGAGACCAACGGGCCGTGTGTCAGTACTTCGGTTGTCACCGTGAACTTCTATCGGCCGCCGGTTGCCAACGCCGGTGCAGGTGGAAATGAATGTGATCAGGACTTTGTGCTTGGTGCAGTGCCAAGTTCAGGACTGGGAACATGGAGCATGACCGCCGGTACAGGTACAGCGACTTTTGAACCTGATGCAAATGCACCCGGTGCCACTGTACATGTAACTGATTTTGGGACAAAAGTCTTTACCTGGATAGAGTCTAACGGCGTATGCGCCGACACATCGGAAGTAACTGTGAATTTCTCTGAGCAACCTGTTGCCAATGCGGGTACCGGTGGAAATAATTGCGGTCTGAATTTCAATCTCGAGGCAATACCAAGTGTTGGCATCGGAACCTGGACGATGGTCAGCGGACCGGGAGCTGCAAGTTTCACACCTGACGCAAATACCCCGACGGGAGTAGTAAGTGTTACGCAGTTTGGCACATATGTATTGAGGTGGACAGAAGTCAACGGGACCTGCACAAGCAGTTCTGACATTACAGTGAATTTCATTATGCAGCCACCGGCAAGGGGGGGGAACGGTGGAATTGAGTGCGATCTTGATTTTGCTCTGAATGCAGAACTCGTTTCAGGTACAGGAACCTGGAGAAAGGTAAACGGGCCCGGCAATGCTGTTTTCAGTCCCGACGCCAGCCATCCTGATGCCCTTGTGACTGTTGATCAGTTCGGCTCGTATGATTTTTCATGGACTGTGGTTAACAGCGAGTGTTCATCATCGGATATTATAAGGGTTATTTTTAACGACGTGCCTCAGGTAAGCGCAGGAAAAGATGAGGTTATTTGCAAAGGCCGGAGCATTCAGCTTAATGCAACAGGTACGGGTTTATTTTTATGGTCTCCGGCAAATCTGCTTAGCAATCCCAGATTAGCATCGCCTGTAGCTACACCTTCAACAACGACGACCTTCACTGTTACTCTGACTGATCCGGTATCAAAGTGCAGTAATTCCGACCAGATGATTGTTGAGGTCAGGACACAACCTGTTGCCTACGCAGGGCAGGATCAGGTTCTTGAATACACATTTGACGCAACACTCGATGCAACGCCTCCCGGAGTGGATCAGACAGGTGAATGGACTGTACTTGAAGGAAAGGGTGACTTTTCTGATATCAGCGACCCGAAAGCTACAGTAAGTCATCTCTCACTAAACTTGAACAGGTTCATCTGGACTGTCACTAACCAGGTCTGCCCGGTGTCGTCAGATACTGTCGGGATTTTTGTTCATGATCTTATTATTCCTACTTTAATTACTCCAAACCTTGACGGAATTAACGACTTCTTTGTTATTAAAGGGATGGAGTCCATTGGAAAGGTAACACTGACTGTTTTCAACAGGTGGGGGGCGATGGTTTACAGGAACGAAAACTATGACAACAGGTGGGATGGAGTGGACGAAAATAATAATCCCCTGCAGGATGATACATACTTTTTTATTCTTGAGGATGAGAAAATCAGGACCATTAAGGGTTATATAGTTATAAGGCGATAATGACGTCACACTGATGACTGCCAGATCCGGAATCATATCGACTGTATTTTTGGCACTTTTTTCCTTCACTGAAGCTGCTTCCCAGCCTGTATGGATGAAAGGTACTCCGTCAGTTGTGTCGACCGGACCGCTTTCGATCACCATTAATTACGGACTCGATCGTACAGGAACAATCTATATCATTGTTTACAATTATGAAAACCTGACGAACCTGAGTTCTTTGTTCGTAAGGTCACGAGCCCTTCTTGGGCCGGGCGGCAGCATTGCAGCAACAAAGGTTATATCTGTAAGGAAAGCTGACATTCGCAAGGTTCTCCAGACTGTAATTGATGTTCCTGATCCCGGGCAGATCCATACCCTTTACATCGTAGCTGCCGACAGCAAGTCAGTCCTTCAGCGGTCGCCGGTA
The DNA here is from genome assembly GCA_049691735.1 of Bacteroidales bacterium. Lineage (GTDB taxonomy): Bacteria > Bacteroidota > Bacteroidia > Bacteroidales > VadinHA17 > LD21. The sequence continues at coordinate 2,247 of JBAVOD010000556.1, read as the reverse complement.
AGGCTGACCGCCACGACCCTGCCATGCCAGCCGGCTGATGCAGGTCCTGGTGGGGATGAATGTGATCTGAATTTTGCACTTCATGCAGTACCGGTCCTTGGTACCGGCATCTGGTCGAGGGAAAGCGGACCGGGTGAAGCGACCTTTTCCCCTGATGCCAGTGCTCCGGATGCAGTTGTCACCGTAACAGCTTACGGATCATATACTTTCAGATGGACTGAAATTAAGGGCGGCTGCACTTCAGCTGACAACATTGTTGTTAATTTTTATGAGTACCCGGCAGGCAGTATCGGACCCGGAGGAGATGCGTGTGGCAGGGAATTTACACTAAGAGTCCTTACAAGTTCAGGAAGCGCGACAGGTAGATGGGCAATGACAAGCGGATCGGGCTCCGCGACCTTCTCGCCATCCGATTCAAGCCCGACGGCCGTAGTAGCAGTCTCGGATTACGGCACAAAGGTATTCAACTGGACAATGACAAACGGTGTCTGCACAAACAGTTTAAATGTTACAGTCAATTTCTATCAGCAACCTGTTGCCGATGCAGGTACGGGTGGCAGTAACTGCGGCCTGGAGTATTCATTGAATGCAATGCCGAGTACAGGTACAGGGCAGTGGACCAGGGTCAGCGGTCCCGGAAATGTATCTTTCAAACCTGATGCACACACATACAATGCAAATGTTACGGTTAGTTCGTACGGGGCCTATGTATTCAGATGGACCGAAACCAACGGGCCCTGCGAAAGCAGTTCATTAGTATCTGTCGGCTTCCTGGAGGAACTATCAGCAAGCGGGGGAAACGGAGGAGATGTGTGCACTCTTGATTTTCAGTTCAATGCGGAGCCGCAAACAGGAACTTGTACCTGGATAAAAGTTGCAGGCCCGGGGAATGCCACTTTCACGCCTGATGCTCACCAGTACAATGCAAGTGTTAAAGTGAGCGAACCGGGGGCATACGACTTTGAATGGTCAGTTATAAACAACACCTGTTCTTCGGCGGATATAGTGAGGGTGACCTTTCATCCAAAACCTCAGGTCAGTGCCGGACCGGATGTGTTTGTCTGCGCAGGCAACAGTATCTCCCTGCATGCTGAAGGTTCAGGATCGTTCGAGTGGAGCCCGGCAGGTTCGTTTGATGATCCTTTTTCACCCGATCCTGTCGCTTCACCTTTGGTAACAACTGATTACACCGTTACCATCACTGACCAGTGGAGATGCACCAATTCCGATCAGGTAAGGGTTGAAGTCAGATCAAAACCGGAAGCTGATGCCGGGCCTGACCAGGCCCTGGACTACACGGCGGAGACCAATCTTAATGCTTCACAACTCAGCTCCGGTGAAACAGGTGAATGGACTATCCTCCATGGGGCAGGTACTTTTACAGATAAAAATGATCCCGGCACAAGAGTCACCGGCCTCATTCTCGGTGAAAATGAATTCCTGTGGAATGTATCAAACGGTGTCTGTTCCTCAGAGGGAGACACGGTTTTAATTCGGGTCAACGAACTTCTCCTGCCTTCGATGATGACTCCTAATCTTGACGGCAAAAATGACTTTTTTGTTGTAAAAGGAATGGAATCACTGGGAACAACTGCAATACGCATCTTCAACAGATGGGGTGCATTGGTTTATTCTGATGACGATTACAGGAATAACTGGGACGGCAGGGACAACAAGGGTAATCCTCTTCCGGAAGATACTTATTACTATGTTTTGAATCCTGAAAAGCACAGGGCAATAAAAGGTTACATTGTTATAAAAAAATGAGATGAAGAAGTTAATCAAGATAATCTTTTTTCTGTTTGTTCCTTCAGGGTTGTTCGGTCAGCTGCCTCCATTCACCAGCCATTATGTCCTCAACCCTCTGTCGATCAATCCGGCATATGCGGGCAACCGGGGAGTATTCAATGTTGCTGCGTTTTACAGGAATCAGTGGGTCGGAATAAAAGGAGCACCTGAAACCATGTCAATTGCAGCTGACGCTCCGCTGAGCCGCGATAAGATCGGACTTGGACTTATTATTGTCAATGACCGGATCGGTGTTACCAGGGAAACGCAGTTCAATACTGACTATTCATATAAGGTCAGTCTGGGAACCGGAGTACTTTCGTTCGGATTGGGTGCAGGTCTGATCCTGACTAATACCGCCTGGTCCGACCTTATTGTCCTCGATCCGGGTGATGAGTTTTACCTTATTGATTCAAAGGTTTTCATTGTTCCGAATTTCAGCTTCGGAACCTATTATTC
>JBAVOD010000555.1:0-2895 GCA_049691735.1 Bacteroidales bacterium | reverse complement strand
GTTGGCAAGATGGCAAGTAACACACCGCTGAAAAACCGCATTAATTTGGGCGGTTTAATAAAAAAACAATAACTTTGCATCCGCTTTTTTATCAATATAATGTCTAACTTATTAATTATTAGTACTTTTATTTAACAATTATGACTGAAAACAAAAAAACACCATCCGGGAAGGAAAAGATTGAGAACCTTGAAGATGACATCAACGCTGCCAATAAGGGAAAGGTAAACGAATCAAATGAGAACCCTCTTGAACAAATTACTGAAGAGGAATTAGTTACCGAAGGAGAAACAGGGCAGGCTACTCCCGAAGCCGTGGAAGAACCGGAAATTAAGGCAGAAGAAACTTCTGAAAACGTTACTGTTCCTGACGAGGGACCAGTAACCGAAAAGAAACCAAAAAGGGCAAGGCAGGAAACGGAACCTGAACCTGAACTAAAAACCGAAGCCCCGCCAAAAGAATTTACAGTAAGGCCTGTGCCATCACCGGATGAGTTCGACTGGGACGGCTTTGAAAACAATGAACTACGTGGTTCATCAAGACACAAGGAGTACGAGGCAATGTACGACGAAACCCTGTCAACTGTTGCGGTTGATGAAGTGGTAACGGGAACAGTTATACAAATGACTCCCCGCGAAGTCGTTATCAACATTGGATACAAATCGGAAGGTGTCGTCAGCCTTAACGAATTCAGGTACAACCCCGGCCTGAAGGTGGGCGACACGGTTGAAGTATACGTTGAGAGCCAGGAGGATAAAAAAGGTCAGCTTCTCCTTTCCCACAAGAAGGCAAGGGCCATAAATTCATGGGACCGCGTGAATGCTTCACTCGAAAAGGACGAAATTATTACGGGTTACATCAAATGCAGGACCAAGGGCGGCATGATAGTAGATGTGTTTGGCATCGAAGCATTCCTTCCCGGATCCCAGATTGATGTGAAACCAATACGCGACTATGACGTATTCGTGGGAAAAACAATGGAATTCAAGGTCGTCAAGATCAACCAGGAATACAAGAATGTTGTAGTATCGCACAAAGCTCTTATCGAAGCTGAACTCGAACAGCAGAAGAAAGAAATTATCGCCAAGCTTGAAAAAGGCCAGGTCCTCGAGGGAACTGTTAAAAATATAACCTCTTATGGCGTATTCATCGACCTGGGAGGCGTTGACGGACTGATCCATATCACCGACCTGTCGTGGGGAAGGGTAAATCATCCTGAGGAAATTGTTCAGCTCGACCAGAAACTCAATGTTGTCATCCTTGATTTTGACGATGACAAGAAGAGGATCGCTCTTGGTCTGAAACAGCTGACCCCGCACCCATGGGATTCGATCGATCCCAACCTGAAGGTGGGCGACAAAGTCAAAGGGAAGGTAGTTGTAATGGCCGATTATGGTGCATTTGTTGAGATTGCTCCGGGCGTTGAAGGTCTTATACATGTATCTGAAATGTCGTGGTCGCAGCACCTGCGAAGTGCTCAGGAATTCCTGAAGGTCGGAGATGAAGTGGAAGCAGTTATACTTACCCTCGACAGGACCGAACGGAAAATGTCGCTGGGTATCAAACAGCTCAAACCAGATCCATGGCAGAACATTGATGAAAAATATACTGTCGGGTCAAGACATATGGCCAAGGTCAGGAACTTCACGAACTTTGGTGTCTTTGTTGAGATAGAGGAGGGGGTTGACGGACTTATTCACATTTCCGACCTCTCCTGGACCAAGAAGATCAAACATCCGGCTGAATTCACATCGATCGATTCTGAAATTGAGGTTGTCGTACTTGAAATCGATAAGGAAAACCGCAGGCTGAGCCTGGGTCATAAACAGCTTGAGGAGAATCCGTGGGATGTGTTTGAAACCCTCTTCACTGTCGACTCTGTCCACGAAGGTACGGTGGTAGAGGTATTCGACAAAGGCGCTGTGATTACTCTTCCCTATGGGGTTGAAGGTTTTGTAACCCCCAAACATCTTGTTAAGGAAGACGGCACTATGGCTAAGGTTGATGAAAGGCTTCAGTTCAAGGTTATTGAATTCAACAAATCGGCGAAAAAAATAATCCTTTCGCACAGCAGGGTTTATGAGGATGCAAAGAAAGTAACTGAATCACCGGCCCGCAAACCCGAATCCGAATCTCCGAAAAAATCTTCCAGAAAAGCAAAACAGAACATGGAGAAAACAACTCTCGGTGACATTACACAACTTGCTGCTTTGAAGGAAGAAATGGAAGAAAAACAGAACAAAGCTTCCAAGAAATAGAAAAAAGGTTTAAATTTAAGCTGTTAAAACTACAGTTATGGAATTCAATATTGAGAGTCGGAATAACAGTACGGTGATCCAGATTAAGTCGGAAAAACTTGATACTCACATCGCTCCCGCTCTTAAATCAGAATTGGTGCTTGTTTCAGGCAAAGGCGAGAAGAACATTATCCTCGATCTTGAAAAATGTCAGTATTGTGACTCATCCGGTCTGAGTGCTATCCTGGTCGCAAACAGATTATGCAAGAATGCCGGTGGTACTTTTGTCCTTTGCGGACTTAGTGAGGCAGTCGAAAGACTGATTACGATATCTCAACTGGATACGGTACTTACAATAACAGCCTCTGTGGCTGAAGCTGAAAAAATGATATCCTGAATAACAAGCACCGCAGAATGCCGATGAGAGTTACCATACTCGGCAGCAGTTCTGCGTTGCCAACTTCTGAACGATATCCATCCGCTCATGTGCTCAATGCACATGAGCGTTTGTTTTTAATCGATTGCGGTGAAGGCACACAGATGCAGCTTAGAAAATGCCGGATCAGGTTTGGCAAGATCGACCATATTTTCATAACCCACCTTCACGGAGACCATGTATTCGGTCTGTACGGGATACTTTCCACATTCAGCCTTATGG
>JBAVOD010000554.1:0-4753 GCA_049691735.1 Bacteroidales bacterium | reverse complement strand
TCAAGCGACAGGGCTATCGGGCGGAGGTGGAGATCTACCAACTTGCGTACATACCTCATTTTGTCATTGAGCGGAAGCTTCAGTTTCCTGAAAATATCAGGGATCATTTTGCCACCTACGAATTCATGTCCGTGGAACGACCATCCCGAATCAGGCAGATATTTCCTTGTGAGCGGCTTTCCGATATCATGAAGAAGTGCTGCCCACCTGAGCCAGATGCTATCGCTTTTTTTGCTTATGTTGTCAAGTACCCTGAGTGAATGAAGGAAATTATCTTTGTGCGCCTTGCCATCCTTCTTTGTGACTCCTTTCAGATTATCAAGCTCGGGCAAAATCATCCTGAGGAGCCCCGATTTTTCAAGCAGCAGGAAGCCCCTGGAGGGATGCTCGCACATTATGATCTTGTTAAGCTCGGTGACAATCCGTTCGGGCGAAACGATATTGATCCTTGCAGCATTATTGGCAATCGATCTGACTGTATTCTCTTCAATTGTAAAATTAAGCTGGGTCGCAAATCTTATCGCGCGCATCATCCGCAAAGGATCGTCTGAAAAAGTAATATCAGGATTCAACGGCGTCCTGATGATCCTGTTCTTAAGATCGTCACTGCCCCCGAAAGGATCGAGGAATTCACCGTATGTTCCTTTGTTGAGGCTGATTGCCAGAGCATTGATCGTGAAGTCCCTCCTCCTCTGATCATCCGCGAGGGTTCCGCTTTCTACAACCGGCTTCCTTGAGTTCCGGCTGTACGATTCCTTCCTTGCCCCTACAAATTCGACTTCGTAATCCTCAAACCTGAACATTGCAGTGCCGAAATTCTTAAAAACGCTCACCCGTGTATGGTGCCCCAGTTTTTTTGCAGTCTTTCTGGCTATATCAATCCCGTTACCAACAACAACAATATCAATGTCCTTGTCAGGGTTCACCCTGCCCAGAAGACAGTCCCTGACATAGCCGCCAATCACCCAGGCCTGCACGTTTTCCTCTGCCACCACTTCGGATAATGGTTCAAAAATTTTGTCTTTTAGACATATATGCATATGTAGATATGACAATTTGTTAAATATTCCTGACAAAGTTACAATTAATACCCAATTTTGATTAAATTAGATAGATCCGGATCAAATGGCACAAAGATTGATTTATAAAATGAACAATTATTAATTTCTGAGATTACTAAAGAAAAAATAAGATGTTAGAGCATTTAACAAAAGAAGCATTTCTTTCCAAGGTGTTCAATTATGAAACCAACAAAGAATGGAAGTTCGAAGGGTCAAAACCTTGCGTGATTGACTTTTATGCTGACTGGTGCGCTCCATGTAAAATGGTGGCCCCGGTACTCGAGGAACTTGCAAAGGATTTTGACGGCAAACTCGATATTTACAAGGTGAATACAGAAGAGGAACTTGAACTCGCCTCAGTATTCGGTATCAGGAGTATCCCGTCCATCCTGTTTGTTCCTGCAACGGGTCAGCCTCAAATGGCTATGGGTGCCCTGCCGAAAGAAACTTTCATAAAAGCTTTTAAGGACGTCCTTGGTGTTGAAAAATGAAATGTTAATAACTCAGGGGGCAGTTGTTTAAAAAAAGAGACTTAATTATGTAACATTACCTGTATATTTAACGTTATACAAACGAAAGAAGTAACCGGACCGGTTACACAAGTTTTTTTCATGGATTTAGGTTTAGGGTAGTAAAGTAGTGTCCCGCAAAATCATTATTTGGTTTTGCGGGATTACTTTTATACCAGCTCCCTGAAAATATTATTTATCTCCTCCTCGGTTGACCTTAGTTTTTTCTGGCACTCACGGATAAGCTCCGAAGCCCTTTTTACCTCTGTTGAAAGCTTGTCGACATCAAGATCACCGGTTTCAATGTTCCTGAGGATCTTTTCAATCTCGTTCACTGCCTGATTAAATGAAAATTCTTTCTTTGCCATATCGTAATCTTAAAATATAGTTCTTATCTCTCACTCTTCGCGTCTTTGTCCTCTTTTCCTTCTTCCAGCGGCTCTTCCACCCTGCTTGATACTGACCCGTCGCTGAAGCGCGTGCTGATCAGGTCGCCGGATTTCAACTCACTTCCCAGCTTTATTATTTTCCCGTGACGCGATGTGATAGTAAAACCTCTCCTGAGGACATTCTCAGGGTTGAGGATATTAAGGGAATTCGATAAGCTTTCGATCCTGATCAGTTTCCCTGATATCAAAGCGGCTGAATAAGCTCTAAGGTCAGTTTTGTTCCTGTCAGATAGCTGTGTCTTTGCTGATAAAAGACTGTTTGTTGAGGAAACCAGCCGCGAACGCTGATTTGCAGGGATATGTTCACTTCTCATCAGGTATCCTTTACCGGTATTGACAAGTTTTATGATCTGTCCCGAGAGTTTTTCCCTGATATCAGAGATCATAAGCCGTGCCAAAGGTATAAGCTTCATCCTGAAGCTGTCGACCCGCTCCCTGCTTTCCCTTACAATCTCTTCCGCCTTCTCCATAATGGAAGTACTCATTTCCATGAGGTGGTTATCGGCATTATTCATGCATTCAACGAGGTAATCGGCCACGGCGGTCGGAGTTTTCAGCGCCATATGCGCAACGATGTCGGTAACCGACATGTCCTTTTCATGTCCGATGCCTGTCAGTACGGGCAACGGGAACTGAGTTATATAATAAGCGATATTGTAGTTATCGAACCAGCTGAGATCGGTTTGTGAACCTCCTCCCCTTATAATTACCACAACATCAAATAACCCTATCCGGGATGCGACTTTGTCAAGCGCGGCAATCACTCCCCCCTCGGTCTCGCTTCCCTGCATGGGAGCATCGATGAGTACAGTATAGAACCTGTAACCGAAGTTGTTCTCAGTCAGATGCTTCATGAAATCGTTATAGCCGGCGGCATTCCTTGATGAAATGATCGCAATCCTCTGCGGTACGATCGGGAATTCAAGTTCTTTGTTCATGTTCAGGATCCCTTCCTCTTCAAGCTTCATGATGATCTGCTGCCTTCTGAGGGCCATCTCGCCGATAGTAAAAGCCGGGTCAATATCATTTATAACAAGGCTCAGGCCGTAAATTTCGTGATATTCAATCTTCACCCTGATCAGGATCTTAAGTCCTTCTTTCAACGATTGGCCTGTTGTGTTCTCAAATAAAGCCTTCAGGAACCTGTAGCGGTTGCTCCATACTACAGCTCTTACCCTGGCCCTGACGCTGTGCTCTTCAGGATGCTTTTCAACAAGCTCGAGGTAACAATGGCCCGAATAATTCTCCCTGATCTCCGAGATCTCGGCAATAACCCAGTACATTTCAGGGAGGGTTAAATAGAGCGAATCCCTGATCATCAGCTGTAATTCGGTAAGTGATAGCTTTTCCCCGGTCATCTATCTTGTCTTGATTGCCTTGTGAGTGAAAGTCCCCGACGATGTTGTCAACCGAATGAAATATACACCCTGCCTGAAATGCTGAAGGTCATCCAGCACGACGGAACGGCTTATATAATCCTTTAAGTATTTTTTGCCCATAAGCCTGCCGGTTTCGTCAAAGATCTCAACTCTCAGCCATTGTGGATTTTCTGTGAAAGTAACATTCACGACCGATGAGAAAGGGTTGGGCCAGATCACAGATCCGCCGGCAGGCTCTGCCACGCAAATACTCTGAAGCTCAGCAACAGCCTTTACCATATCCGGGATCCCGTAGCCGTAAAGTGAATCGGGCGATTTATACCTGTCAGATGCCGCCCTGACAGCCGATATAATATCCGATGATTTTGCCTGTAGAACTGCCTGAAGAAGGCAGGCTGACATACCGCTAATTACGGGGCATGAAAAGGAAGTTCCCGCAGCACGCTCGACTACAAGCGTGCTGACCTGGACCGGAACGCTTACCCCCTGTGCAGCCACATCGGGCTTTACCCGGCGGTCGTAAGAGGGTCCTGCGGATGAAAAAGAGGCGATCAGCCTGTTGCCGTCAACAGCACCCACAGCAAGCACACTGTCGCCGTCAGACGGAGCAATTATATGAAGCCATGGCTGTTCCCTTTCGTTTCCTGCACTGTTAACAACAAGTATACCTCTTGAAGCGGCTGCCTCAGCTGCCAGTGTTACAAATGCAGTCCTGCCGTTCATATCGGCATATTTATAATTCATTGATGGGTCATCAAAATTGAAATAGCCGAGTGACGACGATAATATATCGCACCCGGCGCTGTCGGCAAACTCGGCACCTGCAGCCCAATAGTCCTCTTCGGCAGGAAATTCCGAGAAGACATCCTCAGTCCTGATAAGGATGAAGTCTGCATTAGGAGCTGACCCGGTAATTGATCCTTCAATATCACCTGCAATGACTGAAAGGACGGCTGTGCCATGATTATTATAATCATATACAAAACTTCCCCTGTCAACGAAATCGCGTGTTGCCGCAATTCCGTTCCTGCTCCGCAAATTATTGAGCGATGAAATATTTTCGGCATTGAGGAAACCGGCGTCGAGAACAGCTATCAGGATACCTCTGCCTGTAAATCCGGAATTGTGTACCGGGAGCCCGTTAATCATTGAAAGCGGGTTGTCAAAAGGCGGAAGGGACGCCTGGTATGTTGCGAATGCCAGCTTATCGGCGAATTCACTTTTTGCTGCCGGATCCTTTACAAGTTTTACGTTTTTGACATACGGCAGATTATTAAGCGTTGTGATGTCAACAGGATCAGCTGATTTGAAAAGGGCAGTGTTCATCCATCTCGATGTACAGTGAAGAGTAAGCC
>JBAVOD010000553.1:0-13609 GCA_049691735.1 Bacteroidales bacterium | reverse complement strand
AGGCAGATCAAGAACATCAGGAACTTTGCCATTAACTCCGATTACAGGCCATCCATCCTCCCATTTCAAAGGGACTATATATGGGATGCGTCCAACTGAACCATAATCACGAAAAAGATAAGCAAACCATCTGCCATCGGGGGTATCAACCATACCACCCTGTGCCACTCCTTTATCCTGAAATGCAACCCTGCCTTCCCAGGGACCAGTTAACTTGTCTGCCCTGTGAATAACTACAGTACGCATACCTCCCTTTGGCCAGGTTATGTTATAAAGATAATACCTGCCATTGACCCTGAACAATTGTGAACCTTCTCCCAATCCGCTATCGTTACCTGAAGGAGCACTTGAGTTTTCAATGATAACCTGATTAATCCCTCCTGTTTTGACTCCTGATAAATCAGCATTAAGTTCGACAAGGGTAAGCTTTTTATTGCCGTAGATCAGATAAACACGACCATCATCATCGAAAACCAATGTATGGTCATGAAAACTCGGGCTGAATGATATCTCTTTCCATGGTCCTTTTTCTATATCCTTTGTTGACCAGATATATGTTTTACCGGTTGTCGATGAAAAGGTCGATACATAAAAAGTGCTGTTATGGTAGCGGATGCAGCTGGCCCATGATCCTCTGCCATAAGCATTTTTCCCGTTATTAAGATTTAACGCATCGATATCACCCAGCGTGTTGCAGGCATAGTTAACCAGTTCCCAGTTTATAAGGTCTTTTGATTTCATGATAGGCACCCCCGGGCTCATGTGCATCGTAGTGCTGCTCATGTAGTATGAATCGCCCACACGTACCATGGACATATCCGGGACGTCGGCGAAAATGACAGGGTTTTGAGCACCTTTTTCCTGTGCCAGAACCGTTATAAAAGATAGAACTGTGAACGCAACAAGGCTTAAGTAAATTTTTTTCATATGTCAGCAATTTTAAACTTCTTCTTTCTCCCGACCATTATATTTAGCTTTTTTAATGATGTTCCTGATATTTCCACGCTTGCACCGAAGCACCCCGGTGAACGCAGATGAAACAAAAAAAGTCAAATAAACCAAATATTTCCGGCTTATTTCTTATCTTCAACATAATCTTCATAAATTAGGTTTCAAAAAGAGGTTTTGCATTTTTCGTTTATACGGTTATACCTTTTGTCTTTCAGTGCCCTTATTAGACTTTGTGCATCCATATATTTTCCGGAGTCATTAAGAATCAATTATCTGATTAATTTCACAATTAAATACGGTGTCTCCTTATTCATATCGGGAAACATTTTGCCATTGCCGTTATTGTCCATAACCTCAATAAGGTACATAAGATCCCACTTCGTATTTATCTGTTCGGCAGGAACTGTTGCCTCAAATAAATTCTTATCTCCTGCCCGGAGCATATCCATGGATTTGTAATCCTCTTTTTGATTTACACTGCGATAGCGTAACCGTACCCATTTTACTCCCGCCGGAGCGCTTACGTTTGCCCTGATAGTAAGTGGCATGTCAACTGGTGCACTGGAAACAGGCAGCAGGCTGACCTGAAACAGGTGGCCGTTATCTGTATTTGCAGCAATCTTATACTTCGGTGCAACTGTCACAGTTCCTTCAGGTTTGAAATTCTTTCTTTGCTGCTCCAGAGCTGCCAGGCCTTGTTCAAGGTAACCAAGCTCGTCTTTCCAGTGACCGGAAAGATGATGGTTTATGCCCTGGAATTCTGCTTCCCGGACTCCCATCATTAAATCATCAGCATATACATCTCCCGCAGCAGCTACAATTTGCCGCCATGCTTCAATGGCATTTCGTTCATAGCCTATTGCATCGTCGAGAGCAGATATGTCATTTGTGCGTTCAAACAACCGGTAACTTACCGCGGCAGGGATTCTGCGTGAATGAAAAAGTGCCAGACCGGACAAAATTTTAAGATCGGTAATGGTTGAATTGAATTCTTTGTTCTGTTTTTTCCCGATGGCATTTTCGGCTTTCGTTATTAACTTATCGATATCTGACGAGGTTTGTTCAAACCATCGGCTGGTCATTGAAGGCAGGATCTTAGCTGTTTCTCCGCCTTCAATGAGCATCCGGGCTTCCTCGCCAAAGTCAGCGAACAGCTGAATATCGCTTCCTTCAGCCCTGGCATACTGAGGCAAATCTCCAAGTCTCTGTTTTTCAGCCCAGCCTCTTGTTGTAGGAAAGCAACTGTAGGGATAGCAGGAAGCTACAATACGAGGCAGTATCCAACTGGCCTGATGAAGGGCGGTCTCGACCAAGGGTGCTGCTTTTTTTCCAAACCGCAGTTCAAATTCCTTATGCCAAATATCTGGAGATTGATCGGGGTTATAGCCCATACGGCCAAAAACCTGAAAAAAATGCCAGTAACGTTCAAATTCATAATCGTAGTAACGGTACCGGGGGTTCAGCAAATCAAAGGATCTGGCATCGTGTGGCTGGGATTCCATTTTTGTGGCGAGCGGTTCGTTTACCTCATAAGCATCCCCGTTGTAAAGTTTTGCGCTTTCGACGAATCTGCGGGCGTAATCGGGGTCTCCCCATAATAAAATACGGGTAGTGCCTCCGGTCCATAACCGCCAGTACATTTTATAATCCTGCGGATATCGCAGCATATCAGCGTAGCCCTGACGGCGATCGTACTGGTTTTCTGTATTGATATGGGTCGGATGGAAAGGCAGGCCCATCTGTTCCATCCAATATTTTGTTTCTATCTTAAAATTGATGCCTTCTTTCAATGCAGCCTGGATAACTGATTCAGGCATGTCTTTGGCCCTTAGTACAAACTGCATTCCGGGGGCAACGGATTTCACCGAATGAAATACATCAGTCCAGAATGCTTCCTGCTCACCTCTTTTCAGGCCCGATTCGCTGTGCATCCTGAATTCTATGCCATCGAGCCCGGGTACCATCCGGACCATTCGTTCCAGTGCTGCCTTTGTATAGGCGATGAGATTGTCGCCGTTAAGGCCCCACACCATTCCTTTTATGGGCTTGTCGGGGGCCGTTTCCAAACCAGCCATTCCACCTGACTGGACACCACCGCGATAAATATGGTCCCAGATAGCTACCGATACTTTAATACCGCGGCCGTGAGCCATCTCTATCAGGTGGTTCAATGCCTCAAGGTTCCGCTGTTGTTCCCCGGCCGTTAACCCCACCATACTGACATCAGGATACCCATCAACATTAAAAAAATAAGGATATGGAGGTGCTAAAAATCCGCCGTTTTCATACCCGAAAATAATCATGAGGGAGTTAAACCTGTCTTTTGCCAGCAAATCGAGATAATGAGTCCAGTAAGCTTCATCATAAAACCTGCTTTCCCAGTAGGCACGGTTCATGGTATAAATAGAAATTGCCCGTTCGCTGAGAGCAGGCTGCCCGGTGATTTCCTTAATTTCACCCATGAATGGTTTTCTGCCGTGGCTCCAGCCTATCCGGTCAGCCACATCAAGTAACCCATACATAACCCCCCGGTCATCAAACCCGCTGATCACCCATACAGGTTTCTTTTTCCAATTTGTCTTCCAGATAGTTAATGATTCCGATACTTCGGGTACATTCCGATTTCCGGCTTTCAATATCCGGGAGGTGGCACCTTCGCCATATGCCAGGCCTGTTACAATAATCAGCTTGCCGGAGGCTTCATCAATTGATTGAACCTTTTCAAATGTAATATTCTTCGAATCCAGTGCATCTGTTAACTTGCTCAGTCCATGTAGAACAACAACTCCGGGTGCTTTGTCTGTTACAACAGATATTTCCGGTTTCTTATTGACTGCATAAAGGTTTAGACTGAAAATCAGAAGAAAAATAATCGAATTATAAATTTTACCTTTTCTTGAACAAACCATCTTTCTCATTTTTAAAATTTCAACATGATATCTGTCTTTTATTTATTTTGAATGTCAGTTGATTCAAGAGCTATTTATAAGTGCAATACCAGAGTCGCCTACCGGACAAGAATTGCATCAACAGCCACTGGTCCGGGTCCACAATTTACGATATTAATGACATGTCTGCCCGGAGTAAGATCAGTCACCTTAAATACCATCTGTCGAGGCTGACGTGTTTCCGGGGCGGAGAGATCAACTTTTGCCAGGGATTGCCCATCTATCTTAACCTCTATTATTCCGGCTCCTGCTTCTTTCGGAGAGATGACTGAGACGTTTGTGCCTGTGAATGAACCAGTCCAGATATCGCCAGGTGTATCGCTGGTTGTCAGGTCGTTGTTGAAGTCTCCTGTCCCCAGGTTGCAACGGCGAAGCCAGCCAGGTGCCGTAGTCCCGGGGTCATCATCGTTAATCCAACCCTTGTCGTGTGTGATGCGCAGAACACGACACCTTGACGTCAGCTGCCGATCCGCGATCCCCTGCATCGGCTGCACTGAATCACCGGGCGTTATTGTCAGTCCCTGGTCGTTCTGAACAAAAGTAATTGGTATATCCGACCCGAGCATTTCGACTTTGGACACTTTACCCAATGTTGCACCATCAGTGTGCAGAGCCTTGAGTGTAATTGGGCCTCCTCGCCAGTCCAGAAGTGCGGCATAAACATTACCCTTGTTGCGTGTGTAGCAAACTGCGTTTTCGCCATAGACTTCAAATGGACGGGAACCATAGACAGCTTCACCGTTGACTTTGAGCCAGGCACCTATGTCTTTGCAAAGTTGTGTTACCTCAGGATCAAGATCGCCGCGACCATGCTGGGTGATGTTGAGCAACATGGTGCCATTGCGTGAAACATTCGCCATAAGAAGTTCAACAACCTTTTTTGCGTCCATATATTTCTGTCCGGTCCTGTAGTGCCAGTCGGCAATTGTCGTTTCCGTCTGGAACGGATAGGCCATAATCTCTGATTCTATAATTGCCTCGGTGCTTTTAACCAGTGAACGATCAACCAGGGGAAGAAGCTCGGGGTTATTCTGGAAGCTGTCATAACGCCCACCCACACCTTTGAGATTGATCACCACGTCCATTTTTCCATTATCCCATTTCAAAGATTTGTTATAGTAGTTCGCAATCAGCTGTGGTGCAAGAAAACCTAAACCCATGTGCACTCCTAAATCCACTTGTGAATCACCTGCATGTTCATCAAAATAAATCACATCAGGGTGATATTTGGTGATGGCGTCATCCACCCTCCACATGAATTGGTTGGAAAAGGGCGAATTCAGCGGATCTTTTTTGTCGTGAACCGGTCCGTAAAGGTCCACCGGGTCCAAGCCTTCCCACCATTTTCCTTTTCCATCTGCAATGGTTTGTAATGCATCGTAAGGCACCCCCTTCATCGGACCGGTCTTGTCGCTTGTGTACCGGACCGTCATGAATTGACCCCAGGTTCGGGGCGGAGAGTTGTGAAAACCTATACCAAAGCGCATACCTTTCTTACGTGCGACCTTTTCCCATGTTCCGACAATGTCCTGTCCGGGACCAACATTAACAGAATTCCAGGGTTGGTAAGCAGAATTCCAGCAATCGAAGTTATCATGGTGGACACCCATAGCGATAAAGTAACGGGCGCCCATTTCGATGAACAAATCCATCAACTGCTCAGGATTCCATCGGTCAGTCACCCAGTTGTGGCAGATGTCCTTATAGCCATATTCAGATGGATGACCAAAGTTCATGAGATTGTACTCATACTGTCTGTTACCCTGAATATACATTCCCCGTGCATACCAGTCACCCTGTTCCGGCATAGATTGGGGATCCCAATGTGCCCAGGCGCCAAACTTGGCTTCACGCCACCAATCAGGCACTGTGTAAAGCCGGCTTAATTCTTTCCAGTCGGCCTGATAGGGTCCGGGAGTCACAGTCAACGGTGGAAGGTTCCAGATATCAGTAGGAAGGCCCAGGTCATTATCGCCAACAATTATTTTATCAATATTCACTGTGATATCATTGGTAATCAGACTTATGGTTACCGTGGCCCTGGCGGGAACAGGGATTTCAATTACAGCATTAAGAAAAGAACCTGTAAGATTTCCCGATGAATGAACATTCAATTTTTGTACGAGCTGATCGTTTACAGCAACACCGATCAAACCAACTCCCAGTGATGAATAGCGAATCGCCAGTTTACCTGCAGCCGGAAGAGCTGCGAACCTGATCCCATCTTCAGGTTTGACCAAACTGACTACGTAACCTCCTGATGCAGTTCTATCAGCCACTTTGGATGTTTCTCCGACGAGTTTGGCAGATTCTGCTTCAAATGTGTGTTTTTTAGCAGAATTCTCAGAGGTGAAAGTGTTAAATAAAAAAAACGTAAATATCAGGATAATCCGGATATTGAGCATATATTTGAAATTCAGGAATTTAATATGCCAATCTTTGTGTTGTTTATACATAATAATTTAGTTTAATTATAAATTTTTATGTTATCCATTACCTCATTATCCTGCTAAAATTCATAAAAGTGCAGGGGCGGTCAGTATCAGTGGAGCATTATAAATGCCCAGATTTGAAATTACAGGACAACTTTTCGAATCGGTGATCGTAAAACGAACCTGTGTAGCTTTCACAACCGGAAATCGCAGAATACGTTTATAACCAACCGTTGTTGCCTTTGCCACCTCTTTCCATGTGCCATTAACCAGAGCCTCCACTGTAAAGGCCTTAACGCGCTGGCCCAGTCGGATATATTCCTGAGCGAGAAAGCGATTGAAATCAGTTGGTTTTCCAAAATCTATAGTTATCGAAGCTTTTGTCACTCCGTCGTCGGTAGCCCAATAGGTATCTTTATTGCCATCTATAGCCTTTTCTGCGCTGAAATTTCTCGAATTTTCCCGTACATTCGATGCAGTGACTTTCGCCTTTTCAGCCAGGTTAACAGCAAATGACTCTTTAATAGCAGCGGCCAGATCTCCCGACGCCTTTGCATCATTTTCGTGAATTAAACCTCTTGTGTCGATCGGGAAGTTGAGAAGCATGGTTGCATTGCGTCCCTCTGAATCATAATAAATATTCAGTAACTGAGGCAATGTTTTTACCCTGTTGTCTTCATAAGTATGATAGAACCATCCCGGCCGGATGGAGGTATTCACTTCGCCCGGCACCCACGAATCACCGTTCTCCAGGCCGAAACGCAACATATCTGTTGTAACATCGCCCTTCGCGTTCAATAAGCTCCAGTTTGTTTCGCCGACATAACCGGCTTCTGTCCCAACCCACCGCAGATCCCCTCTGTCACCTCCGTCGTTCCAGATAACAATATTTGGTTGAAGCTTGCGGATCAGAGCATAGGTATTCTGCCAGTCATAATATGTTTTGGGGTCGATTCTTCGGGTTTCCCTTGCTCCGCCATAATACCCTGAACCACCATTGGCTCCGTCGAACCACACTTCGAAAATCGGTCCATAGTTTGTGAGGAGTTCAGTCAGCTGGTTCCTGAAGTATGTGATATACTCCGGTTTACCATAATCTGCATAGTTCCTGTCCCAGGGCGACAGGTAGACTCCCAATTTCAGACCGTATTCTTTACAGGCATCAGCCAGTTCGCGGACAACATCCCCTTTGCCATCTTTCCAGGGAGAGTTTTTTACAGAAAACCCGGTATATTTTGACGGCCAGAGACAAAACCCGCAGTGGTGCTTGACTGTCAGAATGATCCCTTTCATTCCCGCTTCTTTACAAACGCGCGCCCACTGGCGACAATCCAGGTCTTTCGGAATGAATAGCTTTGGATCTTCAGCTCCATCCCCCCACTCCTGGTCTGTGAAAGTATTCAAAGAAAAATGGAGAAAAGCATAATATTCCATTTCCTGCCATCGCATCTGGTTCTCATTGGGAACAGGACCGAAAGGTTTGGGCGCTTGTACCTGGCTATAAATAGTGCCTGCCAAAAGAATGGAAAACATAATTCCCCAGATAATTTTCTTTATCATGATGCTTTAGTTGTTTATGTTATTTTTATTCCTCAATTTTTATATTAATAAATCTGATCAGATGGTTAATAATTAAACTGGCGACAGTTCATAAACTTTTCCCTTTTCGGCGCTGAACTCCAATAAATAATTACCGTTTTGTTCTTTTGATATTTCGGCCATGCCATTTATTTTCAGTGCAATAGCTGAACTGATTATACATTTATTATTAACATTTGATTTTATGATAACATTTTGTGGTTTGTGATTTTTCCATATTATATCTACGACAAAACCGCCACGGGCTAAGAGGCCTTTTACTTCGCCGTTTTTCCACACTTCAGGCAGGGCTGGCAGCAATTCGACGTATCCGTTCTGGCTTTGAAGAAGCATTTCGGCAATCCCGGCTGTTCCGCCAAAGTTACCATCAATCTGGAAAGGCGGGTGGGCACAGAAGAGGTTCGGGTATGTTCCACCTCCGTTTGACATATTCATCGAGGAAGTCTCCGTTGGTCTCAGAAGGTTTTTCAGCAACTGGTAAGCACGGTCACCATCCTTAAGTCTTGCCCAGAAATTCACTTTCCAGGCCAGTGACCAGCCTGTTCTGATGTCCGTTCTGACATCAAGGCTTTTCCGGGCTGCCTGTGCCAGTTCAGGGGTTGTCAGAGGATCTATCTGGTTACCGGGGTATAACATATAGAGATGAGAGACATGCCTGTGTTTCAAATCCGTTTCTTTAAATTCTTCACTCCATTCCATAATCCTGCCATCCGAACCTATCTGAGGGGCAGCAAGATTATTCAAAGCCCGGTCAATCTTTGGCAGTAATGAATCATTATCATTCACGATTTCCGACGCCTCAAGTACATTGGTGAACAATTCGTACAAAACTTCCTGATCATGAGATGGTCCCATACATACCGATCCCGTCGAACCGTCAGGCGCAACGAATGGATTTTCCGGCGATGTTGAGGGGCCCGATACCAGTTTACCGGTCACCGGATCTTTTACGAGCCAGTCAAGATAGAATTGTGCTGCCTTCAGCATAGTCGGGTACACTCGCCTGAGATAATCCTGATCAAGTGTAAACCTGTAATGATCCCAAAGGTGTCTGCACAGCCAGCCCCCGCCGGCCACATACATTCCCCAGCTTGTTCCCTCTCCAGGTGATGTGTATCCCCAGACATTTGTAACAGGTTCAGTGCACCATCCGTTGGCATTATACTGAACAGCAGCAGTTATTTCGCCCGGTTTTACCAGGGATTGAATAAGGTCAGACATCGGACCAAAGCACTCTCCCAGATTGGTCACTTCAACCGGCCAATAGTTCATCTGCAGATTGATGTTGGTATGGTAATCGCAGTTCCATGGGGCCTGTATCTTGTTTGACCAGATCCCCTGGAGATTTGCAGGCAGAGAGCCTTCCCGGGAAGAGGATATCAGAAGGTACCGGCCATACTGAAAGTATATTTCCTGTAAATGTAAGTCATCGGGTTCATTGGCCTGGTTCTTTAATCTCATGTCGGTCGGAACAGAATCAGGTACATTGCCTGAAAGGTTCAGACTTACTTTGCCAAAAATGGCAGAGTAATCCTCTGTGTGTCGCTTTAACAGAGTGGGATAAGATTTTGCCGCAGTCTTGTCAAGCTGTTCACGGGTAGTTTTTTGGGGATCGCTCCCGGTATAATCAGGATATCGCTGCCTGTAATTTGTCGATGCAGTCAAAAGCAGTGTAACTTCGTTGGCGCCGGTTATAGTTATCAGACTGTCGGAGTAGACCACATTTCCCTTTGAAGCTATAGCTTTTAGCCGGGCAGCATATTGCATTCCATTACCACCTTTCCCGTTTAATAAAGAACCGTACATTATCAGGTTATCCTTATCATTGCGGGTAACAAATCGTTCAGAGCGGGTCAGTCTGGCCTTAAAGTTTAAAGATCGATGTTTGGTGGCCGTGAAATGAATTACCAGGGCCCTGTCGGGGTAGCTGACAAAAATCTGCCTCTGATATCTGACATTATCCTGATCATAAGAAATTTTCACGAGTCCATTGTTAAGGTCAAGTTCACGGGTATAATTGCTGTAAGATGAGTTCCTTCCAAAATCCAGAAGGAGTTCGCCCAGAGTCTGATAGCTTCCATAAGGAGCATTCGCACCGCTTCCGCTTCCGGTTCCGGCACCTTTGCATACCTGTGTCTTGCTTGTCAGGTCATTAGCTTCCTTGTACCTCTTTTCAAAAAGCAATTGCCTGATTTTGCCTAATGTCTCTGCGGCTACCGGATTATTATTGTCATCAGGGCTTCCGGACCATAAGGACTTTTCATTTAACTGGATAACCTCCTTGTTTACGTCGCCAAATACCATTGCACCAAGATAACCGTTAGCAACCGGCAGCGCTTTAATCCACTCAGCATCATAATCCCCCGTATTTTTACCGATAGCTGCTAAAGAATTTACCGGTTTATTATACCAGAGGCGAAGATTTTTATCGGCCGGTTCCCGGGACAGAAAATTATTAATGATTACCACAGAAAAAAATAATGCAAAGAGTGTTTTCATTGTACTTTAGTTGTTCCTGTTTCAGAAAGTCCGTTCCTGATGTTGATTTATTAATTTACCTGTTGAAGTACTTCAGTAGGCATTTAAGCAGGCTGTTCCCAAATATTTCAGTTTTATTCTGACTCTGAATAGTGTTTATTGCCCGGTATACTCTAAAATAAATCCATAATAGTAGGGCTTATTACCCGGAATGGTATACTTTTCCATTGTTTTAGCACCCCAGGTATCATCGCCTCCCACTCCGTGAATATTCAGATCGATATTGAGATTGATAAAATCGCGGACCGGAAGCTGAAAGTCATGCTTTGCAGTTTCCAGATCTTCCTCGGTATAAGGCCATGCACGGAAGCACAGGGGCTGTAACCCGGTGATTTTTATGCTACTGTTGTTTTGTGTGCTCATGGAAAACCACCTTACATCACAACGGTTAGAATTATCCTGAGGCGCAGGATAATGTGTAATGAAATCAGCAAGCCTGGAACTGTATTTCCCGATTAATGAACCTGTCTTTCTATCGGGATAATTTTCATAAGGTCCGCGGCCATACCAGTCAATTAAGCTGAAGTCATCGGGGATCCGTACCCTCATACCCGCCTTGGGAATATGCGGAATTGTATCACACTGTGGTGTATAAGTAACTTCCGTCTGCAATTGTCCATTTCCGTTCAGCTGGTATAACAGAGTATAGTCTGCACCAATTGAAGATAGATTCATTACAAATTTTACAGATACCAGGTCATCCTGTTTTGATATTTCTACTTTCCTGATAAGAATATTTTCAGCAGCGTTTTTCCATTTGCCCATCTCTCTCAGATAACCACTGTACTTCTGGTTGTCATTAGGGGTTTTCCAGAAATATGGCTCGAGCGGGCCTTTCAGAAGCTCCTGCTGATTGACCTTCCAGCTTAACAGGGCGCCATTGGTTTTACTCAGTATAAAGGACATTGTCCCTGTTTTTAATTCAACCCCGGAGGAAGTTTCCGTGGCATAAACCGGCTTTCCGCAGGCGACAATCTTTTTTACAGCCAGTGG
Source organism: Bacteroidales bacterium (assembly GCA_049691735.1). Taxonomy (GTDB): domain Bacteria; phylum Bacteroidota; class Bacteroidia; order Bacteroidales; family VadinHA17; genus LD21. The sequence continues at coordinate 2,148 of JBAVOD010000553.1, read as the reverse complement.
TTTGATTACAAATTGTTCACGGGCAAAACAAAACCCGTTTTCAGCCCAGATGGATGCTTTTTTAAGTCGTGCATAAATATTCAGATCTGTTTCAGAAGTGATAATATCTTGAATTTGCAGTGCAGGAAGAAGTATTTCAGAGGAACTTCCGGGCAGGATATTATTGCATTGAAAACTGCCTTTCTGAACCGTTTTTCCATTCAAAGTATATTCGTATTCAAAATCAAAATTTTGGAGAGAAAGAAAATCAAAGTGATTTGTAACTCTGATAACGATTCCCTTTTCGTTTAAAAGCTGAAATACGATTGGCTGATATACTTTCTGTACTTCAAAATAGTGTGGATTTGGTTTTCTGTCTGCAGAAATTAATCCTTTGATACAAAAATTTCCATCATTGGGTTTATCACCAAAATCACCGCCAAAAGCCCAAAATTCATTATCATTCAGCCGGTAATCATCAGGATGCAGATTTAGTTTTAACGGCGCCCCATCTTTATTCTTCACGAGGGCCTGATCTACCCATTCCCAGATGGCAGCGCCGGTAAGGCTTGAGTCAGCATAAATAACATCCCAGTATTCCTGCATATTTCCGCCGGAATTTCCCATTACGTGAAGATATTCACGCAGGAATACGGGTTTATCTTTCATTCTTTCCCCAAGTCTTTTAAGATCAGCAGGGTGCAGATAGCCTTCATCATATATGGCTGAAACATCGCGTTGGGTATCTGAGTATATGAGCCTGTCTGAATCAAGTTTCTTTATGGTATCGGCCATTGCAACCAGGTTTTGTCCCCGGCCGCCTTCATTCCCCAGCGACCAGAATATTACGCATGGATGATTTTTATCGCGTTGAACCAGAGAGACAGCTCTTTCGACATGTGATTTCTTCCAAACCTGATTATCCCCTAAAACTTTGTTTCCAATCCCAAACCCGTGTGATTCCTGGTTTGCTTCATCCATAATATAGAAACCATACTGGTCACAAAGTTCATAAAACAGTGGGTCGTCGGGATAGTGGCTGGTCCTTATCATGTTGATATTTGCCTGCTTCATCAGTTCCAAGTCGCGGACCATTGTCTGCCTGCTTAAATACTTGCCCGTTCGGGGATGATGCTCGTGACGATTTACCCCTTTAAGCTTAACCGGTTTGCCATTAATATAGAAGATATCCTTCCTTACCTCAATCTTACGTACACCAAAATTACATTCAGCTCTATCGAGAATTTTGTTCCCGGAGTCTTTGAGCAATATGGTAAGACGGTATAAATCAGGGGTTTCGGCAGACCATAACCTGGGATGCTTTAATAAAGACATCATTTCAAGCGAGACCTGTTTTGATACCGGTATTCCCTTTACTTTATCTGTAAAGATGGTATGCACAAAATCTCCCTTATTTGAATAGCCATCGATCTCAGCTTCAATGGATAGTCCCGGAACAATCTGGCCTGACCGGTTTTCAATATTCAGATTTAAGGAAACAACTGCATTGTCATAAGAATTATCGGGTGATGCTTTTACATAGAAATCGCTTATAAAGGTCTTTGGCCTTGCAATCAGGTCCACATCCCTGAAAATTCCGCTGAAACGCCAGATATCCTGATCCTCAAGATAGCTTCCGTCGCACCAGCGGTACACCTCCACAGCCAGCTTGTTTTCTCCTTTGCTGATATATTTTGTAATATCGAATTCTGCAGGCGACATGGAATTTTCGCTGTACCCCACTTTCTGACCGTTTACCCATAAATACATAGCTGACTGAACGCCACCGAAGTTAATGAATATCTGTTTATTATTCCATCTTTCAGGAACAGTAAAGGTTGTAGAGTAGCTGCCCACAGGATTCCTTTGAAGAAAGCTGGTGAAATCCTTTGCAGGCTCGCTTGTAACTTTTGGAGGATCGGGTTTGAACGGATAAGCAATATTTATATAAATGGGAGTTCCGAATCCCTGAAGTTCCCAGTTTCCCGGGACCAGGATATTATCCCATTTGTCGGTCGAGAAACTTTCAGAATAAAATCCTGTTGGCCGGCATTGCGGATCGGGCGACCATTTAAATTTCCAGATGCCATTAAGAGACCGGATCAATGGATTACCGGCCTTTTCTTCTGCAATAAATCCATATGCATGTGGTCTTTCCCTATTAATACC
>JBAVOD010000552.1:0-4335 GCA_049691735.1 Bacteroidales bacterium | reverse complement strand
TTGATCCATTCATTATCAATATAGAATGTGGATGCATTCTTAACTTTATCCATCATGACCCCGGGTTCCTTAACCCAGCCGTAATGATAAATGCAAGCATCTACCGGCCTGACATTAAGTTTTCTGTTGTCATCCTTCCTGAATCCCTGGGCATCCCTGTATGAATAAATGGATCTGTCATTTCGAACCACCCTTATCTCGTGCTGGTACCACCGCGGTGAAATGCCCACGTAATCGTATGAGCCATAGAAGTGAAGATAATTGAACAGCAGGCCGTCAACCGATTTATTATCCTTCCATCGCTCCATTGAGCTCCTGATAGTTTCGAGATATCTCTCATGCACCACTTCATCGCCCTGTATATAGAATGCCCAATCGGAATCTTCAGGTACTGCCCTCAGCGCCTTGTCGGTCTCGGCAGCAAAGACCCGGCCACCGGTATTCATTTCCGGCGAATTGTCCCAGATTGTATCAATGATCCTGATCTTATTTCTGTCGATGCCGGCAATGAGCTCGCGCGTCCCGTCATCCGAATTACCCACAGCAACAATGAAGTTATCACATAGAGGCATGATTGATCTTATTGCTTCGACAACAGGATAATCAAATTTTACGGCGTTGCGTATGAATGTGAAACCGGTTACTTTCATTGACTGAAAAAGTTAAAAGCTTAATTTCTGAGGTCCTGATGACCTTCGCAAATTTAAACAAATTGACCGGATGCTGTTTACGGCATGAAATTTTGCCTTATGAAATAAATTATTGGAATGGTTTTTGATGCATCTATCACGAAACATAGCCCTGATCAAATGAAAAAAGCAATGCTTCTTGCTGCGGGATTAGCCCTCCTGTTCTCGTGCGAAAAAAACAGTGATGAAATGACTTCCGCAATTCCGGCAAGGATAGTGGGGTTCGATCTCAATTGTTCCACCTGCATACTTGAATTTCCAGACGATTCACTCGCTGTTAAGAAATTCATTGGCAAAAGTCCGGGCAATTATTATCAGACAGTAAATCTTAACAAGGGTGAGTTCTCGGTGGGACAGATGCTGAAAGTAAAGCTCAGGCTACCGGAAGAGAATGAAGTAAAAGCATGCATTACATTATATCCTTCATACAATTACAGGAGTGTATTCATAACCGATTCGAGGTACTTTGACAATATTGATTTCAACGACACTATTGAACTGGCCTGGCATGACTGCTTTTCAACACCCGATAAAACGATCTACCTGTGTCTTGATTCCGTACTCAGTGACTCCAGATGTCTCGAGGGTGCGATTTGTATCTGGGCAGGAGCTGTAACCGTAAAATTCAGTTTTGTTAAATCGGATGAGCCGCCAGTCTTTTTCAATCTGAGTACCTATCCGTCACTCAAACCCGATACAATCATTGACGGTTACAAATTTACGCTGGTCGGTCTTTCACCTTATCCCAGTCTGAAGCACAAGATTTCCCTGAGCGAATATAAAGCAAAGCTGCTGGTGGAGAAGGATTTATAAAGGGAGGGGCGGACTGTGATGGTTCGAGGAGCTTGAATTAGCTTACTGTAACCACCCCGCCTAAAACTTCGGTCCTTTCTCCTTCTCGTGTAGTTCAATTTTGATTACTAGAACCACCCCGCCCCGGCACAAGACCGGGGCACCCCTCCTTACGAAAGCTAATCTCTTATCACATTTATTTTTTGAATTCTAACATCCACCCGATTATATCTGGAATCATAAGTTTTGGCTATAGTTCTTTGACACCTGAGGTGTCAGCCTCCAGTAGCCCGGGTGTCGCCCCGGGTGGACTCGTACCAGGTTGGTGGATATGGAAATCATGTCCATATACTTACTCACCTTTCCTCAACTATTACTCTTGCAGATCTTGTCAGGGAGGTTAAAAAGGCCAGCCACGAAATGATGATAAGAGACAGGAAATCGTTCAATCTGTTTACCGGATGGCAGGTCGGTTACGGTGCATTCACCTATCATATCTCAATGAAGCCTGTTCTGATAAAATATATTTTGAACCAGGAAGAGCATCACAGGAATTGAAGGCAACCCCGCAAGGGTTGGATCGGCGTGTGTATACCTTCCCCGGGCGACACCGGGGCTACTGGAAGTCCAGCCCTCAAGGCTGGAAATGTGTATAAAGATTAGCTTAAACCAGGAGGGGAAACTTTACTTAATTAACCTTCTCTCACTTAGATATTTAACTTCCTGCCGTAAACAAGGTGCTTACATTTTTGTTTCACAGGCGGTTTGTGACAGACACAGAGGTGCTGATTATTTGCAGAAAGGATCCTTTTAAAAATGCTCCTGTTATGATGACAATGATTATCAATAACCTAATGATTATTTGCAATGAGATCAATCTGGAAGGGGTCGATAAGCTTCGGCCTTGTAAACATACCGGTGAAGCTTTACAGTGCTACCCAGCAAAGCAGCCTTGACCTCGACATGGTAGATAAACGTGATTTGGGGAAGGTCAGGTTCAGACGGATTAACGAGAATACCGGCCAGGAACTGCCGGCCGAACAGATCGGCAAGGCTTACATGTATAACGGGGAATATATCCTGCTCGGGGATGAGGATTTTGAAGCCGCAGCACCCGAAAAGAGCAAGATAATAGAGATAAGTAACTTCGTCAGGGAGGACGAGATAGACACAATTTACTTCGAGAACTCCTATTACCTTGAGCCAGAGAAATCGGGTGAAAAAGCTTATGCGCTCCTGCGCGAGGCAATGAAAAAATCAGGAAAGGTGGGCCTGGCGCAGTTTGTCCTGCGGACAGCATCAACACTCTCGATACTGAAGCCGAAAAATGATGTGCTGGTCCTTAGCAAAATAAGGTTTGCCGAGGAGATACGAAGTACTGAAGAGCTGAAACTTCCCATAAAATCCCTTATTAAACTGGCAGAGCTTGATATGGCCCTTACCCTGATAGATCAATACACTGAAAAATTCGACATATCGAAATACAGGGATGAATATGCTGCATCACTCCTTAAGGTTATAGAGGAGAGGGCATCAGGAAAGAAAGGTACTGTAAGGAAACTGAAGGTAACCTATGCAAATACCGACAATCTGATTGATCAGCTCAAGGCAAGTCTTGCACGAAAAAAAGCTTCTTAGGATGTGAGCCTGACGTTATATGATAAGAAAAGGGACTTTAAGCGCTCCCCGGAACCGCGGGCGGCAAAGAGAGCTAAAAAACCGAAGCTGACCTTCGTGGTGCAGAAGCACAATGCACGAAAGTTACATTACGACTTCAGACTCGAAATGGATGGTGTGCTGAAGAGCTGGGCTATTCCCAAAGGACCTTCAATGGTTGCCGGAGAAAAGCGTCTGGCGGTAATGGTTGAGGATCATCCGCTCGAATACGGCAGGTTCTTTGGTGAAATTCCCGAAGGCAATTACGGCGCGGGAATAGTTGAGATCTGGGATAAGGGTACTTACAAACCCGTTGCCGAAACTGAAGATCCTGAAAGGGCGCTTCGTGAGATGCTTAAAAAGGGTGATATTAAATTCAGCCTGAACGGCACATACCTGAAAGGCCGGTTTGCCATCTTCCACCTTAAAAACCCTGAAAAAGAGAATGAGTGGATGCTTGTCAAGAAGTCAGATGAGTATGCCGAAGATGCATTTGAAATCGGGTCGCTTCCGCCTGTCAGAACAAAAAGGCTTTCAAAAAGCGGCAAAAGTTCAAAAGTGATCCGGACGGATCCATTCCCTGATCCCCTGCCAAAACCCATGCTGGCAAAACAGGCAGGCACTATCGTTGACGACTCGTCGTGGATATATGAGATGAAGCTCGACGGATACAGGATGATCTGTTCAGTCCGCGAGGGGAAGGTCGATCTGGTCTCGCGCAACGGCAACAGCTATATCAGGCAGTTCAGCGTTCTGCGTGATGATCTGAAGGTAATCGAGGAAAATGTGATCCTTGACGGGGAGGTAGTCGCCGAAGATCCAAAGGAGATAAGCGATTTCCAGCTGCTGCAGAACTATTCTGCAACCGGAAAAGGAAGCCTGAAATACTACGTTTTCGACATTCTCTACCTGAGCGGACATAACATCATGACCCTTCCTCTCATTAAACGGAAAGAACTGCTTGACGCCTTCTTTCAGAAATATGATTTCAGAAGGATAGCGAAGCTTGACCATCAAACCGGTAACGGCGGAGAACTCTTCCGGAAATTATCAGCCGAAGGATTCGAAGGAGTAATGGCCAAGGATCCCGCCAGCATTTATACACCGGGGAAACGTACAGAATCGTGGCTCAAAATTAAAGCGATACAGAAGCAGGAGGTACTGATATGCGGGTACACCCTTCCGCAGGGAAGCAGAA